>JAMOPH010000293.1 GCA_027064665.1 bacterium
GAAACCCCGGAGTAATCTATGTCAAGCCGGAACTGCCGCTCCCAGTTGGCGGTCTGGACTATGTGCGAGCCCACGCGGATTGTCGCCGAGGGTTCCTCGCCGGAATAGGCGCCGATTCCCGTGCCATCCCAGCCAATAAATTCCCACCGCACGCCGTCGGCGACCAGTTCCGTGTCGGGGGAGATTGAAATTTCCGCGCTGTCGCCGAGGGCATACCAACCGGTGCCCACAGCGGTTCCGTGTCCGCCGGAGTTGACCTGAACGAAAAATTCTTTTTGCCACAGCGCCCACAGCGATTCCGCCCGGCTGACCTCAAACCGCGCCGCAGAATCGGCAACCGGGGCATCAAGCCCATACCAGCCGGCAAATTTCAGCCGCAATGTGTCTGTGGATTCCGCCACGGTGGGCGAGACGACAATTTCTGCCGTGTCGCCTTCGGAATACCATCCCGCGCCGGAGACAGTCCCATAGTCGCTTGCGGCGGAGATGTAGAATTCCCTCTGCCAGTTCGCCACGATTTCGGCCGGCGCGGTGATTGTAATTCCCACGGGGTTTGCGGTGGTGGTCGTGTCGCCGGTCCATCCGACGAAATACGCCCGGCAGGTGGGCGAAATCTCCACGGTCTCGGGGGAAATCTGCGCCCAGACCAGCGACCAGTCGTCCTGCCAGCCCTCGCCGTGCTCCCCGCCGAACTCGCTGACTATGGACAGATAGTGCTGAACCGCCCAGTTGGCGTGAATTGTCTCGGATGCCACCACCACGAACGGGAACGGGTTCGCCGCCGAGGAAATCGTCCCCGACCAGTTGACGAAAATTCTTCTGGTGCGCCCGTCGTAGAGCGTCTCGGCGGGAAGCCACACATAGGCGGAGTCCCCGGCGCGATACCATCCCTCGCCGCGCGGGTCGCCGTAAGCGCTGACCACGCGGATGAAATACATCGTGTCGTAGAGCGCGGTAAATGTCGTGTCGCCGAGGATTTCCACGGTGCGCGGGTTGGCGGTCTCGCCGTCGGACCAGGCGGAGAAAATCAGCCGCAGACCGCCGTCGGTGAAGGTGTCGGCGACAGCGATGGTGTGATAGGAGCCCACGGCGCACACTGCCGCAAACGGCGCGGGATGAGTTTCGTCGTCAAAGGTTATCTCGCCGGCGCCCTCAACGGAGACATCCGCCGGTTCCCCGCAGACAATCTCGCCGACGCCCCTGCCGATTCCGGCGAAATCTCCGCCGACCGCAACGACCTGAATTTCAACCTCTCCCGGTGCAACGCCGGCAAAGTTGAGGCAGGCGATAGTGTCGCCGTCGTCCAGCGCCGCCGCGCCGGTGAGGACAAGTTCTATCCGCAAAAGATTGCCCACCCGCGCGGAATCCCACGCCACGGCGAACACTCCGCAGTCCGCCGCGGAAAGGAAATTGACCAGCGTGTCCGCAAACTCAATCGCCAGGGTGGCGGAATCCGCCGAGAGCGCGCCGCCGTGGTAGATTATCGGCACGACGGCGGTTGAGCCGGGCAAAACCGCGCCGTCGGCGGGACTGACGAAATCCCCGACAAATACCGCCTCAATTTCGGTGGGTGCGGATACCAGCACAGCGGTGGTCGGGCGGGTGGAATCGGCGAAAACGCCGCCGGTCCAGTGGTGAAACGCCAGACCGCATCCCTGCGGCGGGACGGAGATTTCCGCCCACTCGCCCCGACGGTGGAATCCCGCGCCGTGGGGGATTATTTCCCCGCAGGGGACGGAAATCGTTATGCGGTAGAGGGTGTCCCAGCGGGCGGTCTCGGTTATGGGCGAGGCGACCACGCACGCCGCCGGGTTGTCGGTGCCGGTGTAGGAGCCGGCGCCGGCGCCCTGCCATCCCGCAAACACGAACTGTGCGGTGTCGGTGGTTATGACCGTCGGCGAGACGGAGAACTCCACGGTGTCGCCCGGCGCGTGCCACGATTCCGCAGGAACTGTCCCAATCGGCGAGACGACCTCAACGCGGTAGCGGGTCTCATAGATTGCGCTGAATTCCGTGTCGCTTTCCGGGCAGATTGTCCTTATTCTTGCGCCGCCGTCGGACCAGGCGGAGAAAACTCTCATCTCGCCCTCGCCGGGGCGCTGATATTCCGGCGCCTCAACGGTCAGCGGCGCGCCCGCAGGGACCCCGGCGAAGAAGGAATCCACATACCCGGCGCCGTTGACGATGAGGGTGCATCCCGCGCAGGTCGTTATCCGCACAAAGACCGTGTGCCCGACCGCCAAAATCCCCGTCCCGCCGGCGCCGGTGGCAAAATCGCCGGTCAGACTGTCAACCGAGATGGCGGAATTCCCCGCGGTGTCCCGGGCAACGCAGATGAGGGTCAAAATTGTATCGCCGGGGGCGAAATGCAGTGCGGTCGGCGAGGAAAGTTCAATCCTGACGAAACCTTCGGCGGTGTGGTCGGCGAGCGAGGCGGTCTCAAAGTCGGTGCGGATATCAACCACACCCAAAAAGTCCGGATTGAAGACAAAGTTCATCGCGCCGGAGAGGACATCAAACTCCCCGCCGGCGAGAACCGGGATGAGGACATACTCGCCGGGGGCGGCGTAAATCGTCTCCGGCAGCGCGAGGACGAAATCCGCGCGGGCGGCGGAATAGACCGCGGTCAGGTGATGGGGACCGTCCACAACCACGCCGGTGGAGGGCGAGGTCGGTTCAAGCGCGGGACCGTCCCAGTGGGAGAAGTAATACCAGGTTCCGCCGTCGCTGACAGAATCCTCGGCGGAGATTGCGGCGGTGTCATCCGCGGAATACCATCCCCCGCCGGAAAGTGTCGGCGTTGCGGCGCCGCAACCGGTGTATCCCAGCGTGATGTGATGGTGCGCACTCCACAGGGCGGTCTCGGTTATCGGGGAGTTTGCATAGCACATTCCGGGGTTTGCCGAGCCGGAATAGGACCCCGTGCCGACGCCATCCCATCCGGCGAAAAGATAATAACTTTCGCCCTCGTGGACCGAGTCCGGGCTTACGGAAAAGCCCACCGCGGCGCCCGCGAAATACCATCCCCCGCCGGCGGTGGTGCCACGCGCCGAACGGACATCAACGCGGTATTCCACCGCAAAATTCGCCGAAATTGTTGTGTCTCCGGCGGGAACGACGGTGATTTCCCGTGCGGCGGTGCCCGACCAGTCCTCAAAGAGCAGTTTTACCCCCTCGGCAGGATACTGGACGGAATCCACAGCGAGGTCTATGGTGTCCCAGGCGTGGGCAGAAATTGTCGCCGATATCGGGACCCCGGCGCCGTCAACGGCGATTCGTGCGCCCTCATACGACGAGGCGATTTCCACCTCAACCGGAATCTGAATCAGGACCGTGCCGGTGTCGGTTTCGGCGTCGGCGAGGTCCTCCGCGGGGTTCTGCGCGCTGACCGCGGTGAGGGCAACCGTGTCGGCAAGCGGGACGAAATCCACTGTGCAGAGGGTCTCGCCGGGGGATATCGTCCCGCCGAAGCAGGTCATCGCAATCCTGTCGGGCAGGAAGTGATAGCGGAGCGAGTCAAACGCGCCGGTGTGGACTCCCGCCGGCGACAGCACTTCCGGGTCGTAGGCAAGTTCAAAATACGCCCGCGCCAGAGATACCGATACCGGCGAGTCCAGAATTATGGGGATTTCAAAGCCTGATGCCGGCACGAGGGCGGTCTCCGGCGGGTGAATCCTGACGAAAAACGGCGCGGAGCCATAGACCGCGGTTATCGTGTCCGGTCCGGAGACGAAAATGCGCGTGGAACAACTGAAGCGGTTTTCCACCCCGCCGCCGGACCACTGGACGAAGTAGAAGGTGTCAGCGCCGTCGGTGACGAGACTGTCGGCACAGATGGGGACCGAATCGCCCTCGGTGTGCCAGCCCTCGCCGGTGAGTGTCGGCGTTGCCGAGCCACAGCCGGTGTAGGTCAGCGCGATATAGTGTTCGGTCTCCCACTGGGCGACCACAGATTTCGGCGTGCTGACCCAGATTGTCCCGGGGTTTGCGGTGCCGACATAGTCGCCCGCCCAGCCAGTGAATATGTGGCGCGTCTGCCCGGAGGGCTCATAAACCGTCTCCGGCGAGACGGAAAATGTCGCCATAGTGTGGGCGCGGTAGAAACCCTCGCCGCTGACCGTCCCGTAATCGCTGGCGACATCAAGATAGAAGAATGTGTCATACAGTGCGGTGAATGTGGTGTCGGAGATTGGCGCGACGGTGCGTTCCCGCGCGGAGACAGAATCGTTCCATCCCGCAAAGCGCAGTTGAGTCGCCGAATCGGGCACATACAGCGATTCGGCAGAAATTGTGTGTTCCTCCCCGCCGACCCATTCGGCAGAATACGGCGCGGGATACGAGGTGCCGTCTATTGTGATTGTGCCGGCGCCGAAATCGTTGGTTATCGTCACGCTGACGGTCTCCGGGCGCACGCACAGTGTCCCCGGATGGGTCTCCGCATCGGCGAAATCGTAGCGGAAATTGGTCATCACAAGCGGAGTGCACTCAAAGGGCGCACCGGATTTTACCGTGAAGTGGTAGAAAAACAGAGTTTCCGGCGGCGAAATGGTGGTCGGTCCCGGCTGACGCACGAAAACCCGCACAGTGTCGGCAATCTCCGAATATTCCAGATGACTCCACGGAATTGTGGCGAAATTTATTGTGTCAAACTCCAACTGGGTGGTGTCATAGACGAGGTCAAACTGGAAACTGTCCACGGTGATGTCTAAAAGGGCATCCATAATTGCGGGGATGCTGAAGGTGTCGCCGGGGAAGACCACCGCCGATTCCGGCGGGAAAACCTGAAGTTCGGGGTCGGGGACATAGACCGCAACTATGTGGCGGGGATAGTCCATAAAGGCACGGGTGTTGTTTGATGTGGAGTCCTCAACGCCGGCGCCGGACCAGTGGTCAAAGTGATACCACACGCCCGCATCGTAGACGGAGTCCTCGGCGAAGATGTTGACCGTGTCGCCGGGGGGATACCATCC
The DNA here is from genome assembly GCA_027064665.1 of bacterium. Lineage (GTDB taxonomy): Bacteria > UBP14 > UBA6098 > B30-G16 > B30-G16 > JAMOPH01. The sequence goes on from JAMOPH010000293.1 coordinate 4,971, forward strand.
CCCGCCGGAAAGATACGGCACAGAATCCGGGATGCCAGAATAGGACAAATCAAGCAGATACATCGTGTCCCACTGGGCGGTCTCGGTTATGGGTTCGTTGACTGTCACCGTGGCGATGTTGCTTGAGCCGGTGTAGGACCCGGAGCCGCTTCCGACCCACCCCTGAAAGATGTGCCGGATTGTTGAGTCGGCGTTGAAGACGGTCTCCGGCTCCACCGAGATGTTGACCGATGCGCCGGGGGTATACCATCCCTCGCCGGTGGCGGTGCCGTAGGCGGAATTGACCCAAACCCGATAGAATTTCTCAAAGTGAGCGACATAGACCACATCGGTGTCGGGGACGATGAGTTCGTGGTATCTCTCCCCGCCGTCGGACCAGTAGCGGAACTCGTATTTCACGCCTGCCGTGGGAATTTGCACCGAATCCACCTCAATGGTGTGGGCGTCGCCGGAAACCCAGGTGGCAGTATAGGGCGAAGAATATGTTGTGCTGTCCACGATTACCTCGCCGCCGTCAAAGTCGGTTCGCACGGTGCAGGAAACCGAGGCGTTGTAGATAACCTTCAGATAATAATGAGTCTCCGGCGTCGCCATAAATGCGATGACCGTGTCGGTGTTGCCGAGTGCCTCATCGGGCAGAAGCGATAGGGCGAACCAGTTGTCGGGCAGAAGGGAGTCAAGGTCGTGGATTGCGGTGGAGTTGAGGGTGATTTCCCGCACTCCGGGAACCACGGTGATTCCGGAGCAGTAGGAGTTCCCGCTGGTGGCGTCGGCATACAGTTGGATATCACTGCCCACGGTTGACGGACGCCCGTTGTCAAGCATATCCCGCCCCTGGATGTGGAAATTGCTTTCAGTGTTGGTGTAGACCGAGTCCACCTCAATGCCGAGAATGACCTGGTCAATTTCGGCGTCATCGGGGACCGAACCGGTGGCGAACTCAAGGATGAGGACATACTGCACATACAAACCGCCGAAACCGGAGCAGTCGCGCTTTTGGGCAATCTGCCAGGTGGAGGTGTTCCCCACGCCGGTGGGGTCTGGCGTTGAACAGAAAATATAGTCATCATAGAGGCATCTTCCCCACTGCCCAACGGAGGAATCCACGGCTGTGATGCGCACCGGCGGGATTATCAGAGTATCGGCGGCGAAAACGGGCAAAACCACAATTGAGAACAAAATAAGGAAACCAACTTTTCTCATCCGAATCCCCCCTTTTGCTATGAATTAAATATAAGTCAATGGGGGGTAAATTCAAGATGTGTTTTGGGCTAAAAATCTGCGCCAAATCAAAGGAGAAAATTGATTTTTACGGGACCGTTATTGTAATCGTGTCAGTGGTAAAGACCCAGTATCCGCAGAAGGGCTGGAGTGTATCGGCGACAAAGTAAGTATTTGTCTGCGGGTCAAACCCAAAGACTGCATTTAAGATGGCAGGGGATTCGGTGATTCTGCTGGCGAGTGCGCCCTCTCTCGGCGCACCGATGAGGTTCCATCCGGGATAAAGAACATAGGTTAGCGAATCCGCAGTGGATATCGGGGGGATTTCCACGAAACCGGAATCGAGGGAGAACACCCAGGCAGCCTGCCCAGGGGCTAATATGTCGGTCAGATTGTAGATTTTGTCCTCGTTGTTCCACGAGTATGCGGGGGAGATATAGGAGTCAAAAATTTCGCTGAGGGGTAGAGATTCTGCGAACGGGTTTGAGAATAGGTTCCATCCACGGTTTATGAAGAGCATATTGAAGACAACGCCGTAGATGCTGTCTTCGGAGGAGATAATTATACCGTCCTGGGCGAGAGTATATCCGAATTTGGTTTTTGAAGACGGGAAAGAAACATCTCTGCCAACCGGTTTATCGGCGAAATATAGAACATCTGAGCGTCTAAAAAAGTAATCTACAGTTGCAAGGTTGGGAATAAATCTACCCTTTGGGCAAACCGGGCGAGAAGGAATGTATCTAATACCTAAAAAAGAGCTTTCGGCAAAACCATTGCATACGTGCTCATAAGACTCACCACTTGGACCATCAAAAAACCTTTCCCCCTCCTCCCAATAACCGAGCACGGTAAAGTCCGTTAAATAGTTGTTATGTATGAGGGACCATCTTCCCCATCGCCAAGTAGTGCAATGGTAGCCATCGCCAAGTATATAATCCCAGTTACCTCCTAAATCCTTCCTATAAACCTCCCCGATTACAACATTTATATCAAATGCCACCGCTGCGGATCCACCATACGGAGCTGCTCCTGTTTGCCAACCCCAAAAACCTATGTAATCGTCTTTAACCCCCAGTAAACGCGGCTGAAATCCAGCATAGTAATCCTCGACTGTATAACTAAAAACCTCTATGCGATTGAAATCAATTAAATAGATGTAAAGTGATCTGTAAGTGGGGATTAAAGCAAGCACCCCCGAGAATGACCTCATAGCCACAGGAAACACCCACTGGTAGCCGTCGGCGAGCATCATATTAACTCTGAAAGAGTCCTCCAATCCCACTACTTTGAGGGTGCATATTCCCTCCGGACCGGGGACAATTTTCCAGAAATCTGCGGTGCCGTCCCAGTTGAAATCTAATATCCCCGCACGGCGAGGGGTATCAGGTCTTTCAACGGCGTCCGAAACATCAAACTGCCAAATCACGGAACCATCCTTGGTGGATATACAAGTGAGGGTATCATTTCGGACCACCTGCAGAAACTGTCTCCCGTCTGCGAGGGTGACCACCGGATAAGGGTCCATAAATTCTCCCAGATTTGGCGCCCGCCAGACCGTATCGAGCACGCCGGCAAAAACCGCCCCCGCCAGAAGCAAAAACAAAATAGCGATTTTTCGCATCCCCAAACCTCCAGTCTCTCTCAAAATATTATAGGGATAAAATCGGGGAAGGGCAATAAAAAATGCGACGCCAACGGGATTTGAACCCGTGTTACAGGCTTGAAAGGCCTGTGTCCTAACCGGGCTGGACGATGGCGTCGCTTGGCGATGTAAATATGAACGAGAAGGCATTTTTGTCAAGGGAAAATATTGCCCCCTCTCAAATATCACCAGAAGAAAACTCTGCCAATCCGCACCCGTAAAATTGGATTGAATACTCTCTCAAAAGACTTCCCCCGCAACTGCGCCAGTGATTCTATCCTATTTCGGACAGTTTTCAGGAGTTGGACACAAAACAACGATGAATGTGGGGAAAATAAAGGTTATGCCCTAAATTATTCCTTGACAGATCGCAAAATGTGTTTATAATTTGGTGCGTTGATGGGAAAACCGGTTCTCAAACAGAAACAGCAACAGAAACAGGAGGTGCCAGATGACCGACCTCAAGACATTCGTGGAGGAAGTGGTAAAGGTCCTGGTTGACCAGCCCGACTATGTTGATGTCCGTGAGATTTCGGGTGAACGCACCACGGTGATTGAACTTCGCGTGGGCGAGGGAGACCTCGGAAAAGTTATCGGCAAAGGAGGAAGAATCGCCAACGCAATCCGCACTCTTCTGACCGCGGTTGCCGCCCGGCAGGGCAAACGGGCAGTGTTAGAGATCATTGAACCGGGAATGTAATTCGCTCAATGAAAAAATTTTCCCCGACTGATACCCCGTGGGGTCGGTCTTCCCTGCGGGGTTTTCATAATGTGCTGGCTAAATTTTTACAAATTTAACAATTTATTTCTTGACAAACCCCAACCGACCTATAGTGTTCTTTAATTGCGGTAGAATGATGGAACAGGAGGGCAGAAATTGGCTGTTTCAATAAGATTTAGAAGAGGGGGAAGGCGGAACAGACCGTTTTTCAGGATAGTGGTTGCCGATTCCCGTTCGCCGAGGGACGGCAAGTTCATAGAGACGCTGGGATATTACGATCCGCTTCCGGACCCGGAGATTGTCAAGGTCAAAGAGGACCGGATGGTTTACTGGCTTGTTCAGGGAGCAATTCCCACCAAAAATCTAAAGTCAATCCTCCGACGCCAGGGACTGTGGGCAAAACTTGTGAAGATGGCGGAGGAGGAAAAACTTAAGGCGAAATCAAAGAGTCAACAGACCGAGCAAAAGACCGCAGAACCTCAAGCAGAGGCAGAGGTAGCAACAGAACAAGGAGGTAATGATGACCGACCTGAGGACGTTCATTGAGACAGTGGCAAAGGCGCTTGTGGACCAGCCCGACTATGTGGATGTTCGGGAGATCTCCGGCGAGCGCACCACGGTGTTTGAACTCCGTGTTGGCGAGGGCGACCTCGGTAAGGTGATCGGAAAAGAAGGGCGCACAGCACGCGCTATCCGCACACTGCTCAGCGCAGTCGCCGCCAAACAGGGCAAGCGCGCCGTCCTTGAGATCATTGAGCCGGGCAAGTAATCCCCGACATCAGCCAATCAGAAAACAAACGGGTTCCAATGCGGAGCCCGTTTTTTATTTGCATTTCCTTCTCCCAAGGAGGACCCCTCACTTCGCCAAATTCAGAATCCTTTCCGGCACATAGTCCAACTGCGCCCTGACCAGCAACACCTCTATCGGCGGCGAAAACCCCGCAATTTTTACCGCGTCCTTCTCGGTGGTCAGAATTATCTCGGCAGACCTGCGCCGGGCAAGGGAAAGCACCCTTTCCACCTGCGATTTCTTGTAAAACCTGTGGTCCAAAAACCACTTTTTCCCGACGACTTCCGCCCCCAGAGACCTCACCAGTCTCTCAAACCGGTGCGGATTTGCGATTCCCGCGCACAGGAAAACGCGTTTGCCGGCAATATATTCCAGCGGGCGC
>JAMOPH010000294.1 GCA_027064665.1 bacterium
GCCGGAAAAATTGCGCCGCTTATAGAAAAACTTTTCCCCGCGCCGCCGGAAAAGCCCGAATCCCAGCCGAGATACCTTGACAAATCCGCACTGGATAACCCACTGGTGGCGATGGGTCAGGCGACACGGGAGATAATGAGGATGGGCGAGATTGTTCAGGGAATGTTAGCCGACTGGGGCAAGGTGTTCTTCTCCAACGACCCGGAACTCCTGCAGCAGTTGATAGCAAGGGACGACATCGTGGACAATCTTCAGGAGGCAATCACAGATTTTCTGACACAAATCAATATGGACGAACTTGACGAGGACACCGCCTCGCTGTCGGTGGCGCTTTTGCACATCACATTTGAACTTGAGCACATCGGCGATGTGATAAGCAAGGATTTAGCCCAGCATGTCAGGAAAAAAATTGAGGTGGGATATTATTTCTCCGATGAGGGATTTGCCGAGATTCTGGAATACCACAAAAAGGTTCAGGCGAACCTGCGGGTCGCCCTTGATGCCATCCCTCTGCGGGATGAGAAGTTGGCACGGCAGGTCATTGAGGAGACAAAGCGCCTTGTTGAACTTCAGCGGCAGTTATACAGAAGCCATCTGACACGGCTGCGCAAGGGGCTGAAGGAGAGCGAGGAAACCAGCACACTTCACATTGACATCATCAGCGACCTGAACAAGATAAATCTGCACACATCATATATCGCCTATGCCATAATCGGGAAGGTGTGAGAATGACTGTGGGAATCATAATAGGTCTGATTGTGGGGATAGCGGTGGGGGCGATAATTTTCGGGGGCAGGCGGAAAAAATCCGGCGTTCAAGCCCCCGCCGAGGGCGAGGATATCCACAGCCTCGCACGGGCGCTGGCACACGAAATAAGAAACCCCCTCAACACCATAAAGATGAACATCCAACTCCTTGAGGAGGAGTTCGGGGAGAACAGAAAATTTGAGAGGATTGAGTCGGAGATAGACCGGCTGGAAAGAATCCTGCGCAGTTTTCTGCAATACACAAAACTTCCCACGCCGGCATTTGAGAGAACCGACATAAACGAACTGGTGAAAGAAAGGGTTGAGATTTTCCGCCCAAAGGCGGGGGAGATAGGGATAGAACTCCAACTTGCCCAAAATCTTCCCCGGGTGCGGATAGACAGAGAACTTTTCTCGCAGGTTCTGCAGAATCTTCTGCAAAACGCCGTGGATGCCTCGCAGGAGGGACCCATAATAGTTGAGACCGGCAGGAGCGGAAAAAATGTCTATGTCGCCGTGGCAGACCGCGGGACGGGAATCCCGCCGGAACTTTTGGACAAGGTGTTCAAGCCGTATTTCTCCACCAAGAAAAACGGCGTCGGTATCGGGATGGCGGTGGTGAAAAAGATAGTTGAGGCGCACGGCGGAAAGATTCAAATTCAAAGCCGCACCGGCAAAGGCACAAGGGTGGTAGTTGAACTGCCGACATAGAAGCAAACTGCCGGACATCCCTTGACAGAGGGCGAATCTGCGATTATTTTTTAATGTATGCCGGTATTTGAATACACAGGGAGAACCGCCACAGGGCAGGTTGTCTCGGGGACGCTGGAGGCTAAGAACAAGGACGAACTGATTCGTCTTCTCCGCAAGCAGCGGGTAATTGTCACCAAGATCAAAAAGAAACCCAAGCAAATCAACATCGTAATCGGCAGTGGGGTCAAGCCAGTTGAGGTGTCGCGGTTCACCCGTCAGTTTGCGGTTATGATTGAGGCAGGGCTTCCGCTGGTGCAGTGCCTTGATATTTTAGCCTCGCAGAGCACCAACAAAATTTTCGCCAAGGCGATAGCAGAC
>JAMOPH010000295.1 GCA_027064665.1 bacterium
CACTAAACGCTCCCTCACAACAATCGGTCGGTGTTTTTGGTGCTCTCCTCAATTTTCCTCAATAAAAGGGGCGGTGAGAATAAAACTTGCCCCGGGCGTCCTGATAGGCGAAAATATAGGTTGGACTTTTGCAAACGCTATGAACACACTCTGGCGAAAAAGTCTGGTATATGCCGCCGGGCGGGGGATTTCCGCAGGAATTGGGTTTGTTCTCCTGCCGGTTCTCACGCGGCTGATGACCCCGGCACAATACGGCGCGTGGCAGGTCGCCGAATTCTGGGCAATGATGGGGATGTTCGCCATCAGGATGGGGGTTGAGCAGGCGCTTTTCAAGTTCGCTGTGCTGAACTCCGAACGCAAGGGCGTGTTCGTGTTCAATTCGCTTCTTGTGGTCACCGGGGCGTCCGTGCTCCTTCTGACATTGGGATTTTTCCTGAAAGACTTTCTCGCAAAAATTTTCCTCTCGGGGGATTTTCCCTCGTCTTTGGTGATTTTGATTTTTTTGTGGTCGGTGGCGGATTCGTATTTTTCGGTGATTGCGTCGGTGTTTCAGTCCGAGGAGCGGGCGGGGTATTTTGTCGCGATGGATATCTCCCGCGGGGCGCTCGCCTATGGGCTGGCGATTGCCCTTTTGGTCGCCGGATTTGGCGTGAAAGGGGTGATTGCCGCCAGAGTTGCTGCGACTTTTGCCGTGGTCGTTGCCACTGTGCCGGCGGTGATTTCCCGCATAACTTTGCAGTTTGACCGCGCCGCGCTCTCGCAGATGATAAAATACGGTTTTCCGCTGACCATAAACCTCTTCGTTGTGCGGATTTTCACCTCCTCCGACAGATGGTTTGTGGCAAAACTGGCGAATTTTTCCGATGCCGGCGCATATTCTGCGGCGGCGAAGGTCGCCTCAATTGTCGCGATGGCTGTTGTGCCGGTGAGATATGCCTGGTCTGCCCGGCTTTTTCATCTTCACCGCGAGGGGAAACTTCGCGCAGAACTTCCTCATCTGTGGCGGCAGTTCGCCGGGGTTTTCGGAATCGTGGCGCTGGCGGTGATTCTTTTTGGGCGGGAGATTTTTCATCTATTTGTCGGTCCGGGATATGAGAGCGGCGTTTCTGTGGTGCCGGTTCTGGCGGCGGCGTATTTTTTAGACTCGCTTATTCTGATTGCCGATGCAGGGATATACATAACCGGGCGCACGATTTTTGTCCCGATTTTCACCGCCACCGCCGCGCTGGTCAACATTTTTTTGGACATAATCTGGATTCCGCGTATGGGGATAATCGGCGCGGCGTATGCCGTCCTTGCCGGTTTTGTGGCGCTTTTGTTCCTTTCCTGGCGCACAGGACAATTCTTTTTGCCCGTTCGGATTCCGTATGCTAAAATAGTTCTGGTGTTTGCCGCTGTGGGCGTTGGGGTTTTTGCCGCCCAGCGCTTTGAGAGTTTTTTTGCAAGGCTGATTTTTGCGGTTGTTCTGGGCGGGCTGGTTTTCTGGGGCACCGAACTTGACCGCCATCTGCGAGGGGGGATAGCAAAATGGAAAAATTCCCGGAGAAAGTGATTCTAACGCCGGTGGGCGTGGTTCACTCGCCGATTTTAACCCCTGCCGATGCCCCGGCGCAGGGAATTGAGGCAAACCCACCGATACAGGGCAGGATAGAGATTTTCCCGCAATTTTCCGCAGGAATTGTGGGTCTGGAGAGATTTGAGTTTATTGATGTGATTTACTACTTCCATCTCAACCGCGAGGCGAGACTGACCGAGATTCCGAGGTATTCCTCGGTTCCGCGGGGGATTTTTGCCACGCGCTCGCCCAACAGACCGAATCATCTGGGATTGTCCACTGTGAGACTGCTCGGTGTGGAAGGCAATTTCCTTCAGGTCGCCGGGATTGATATGGTTGACGGCACTCCTGTGCTTGACATAAAACCAAGGTTAAATTTGCCCGAAAAATTTGCCCATTTTGGTTGACTAATCCTGTGTGGTGAAATATCTTGATAAGTCAAATGTGAATAAAAGGGGGATAATAAATGAGACGGGGTTTATTGTTGGCGTTGGTCTTTGGGATTTTTGTGCTGGGGCTGGGTCAACCGTCGGACCCGAGGGGGTATGCCCGCTGGAAGGCATCTTTGGCTCCCCGGTCAGATTCCAAGAGCGTGATGGTGATAGGTCCAATCCATAATGATTATGTTGCGGTTCAGGTGGAGAACTCTGCCGAAGGAGACAGAGGGTGTTTCAATATAGGGACATCCTCTTCATATACTCCTCGTCCCGATGCCACTCTTCTTTTCAATTATCCTTCTTCTCCCTGGTCAACTCACGCTGTTTTCAGGGTTGATGATAATTATTACAGTTATTCCGACAATCCAGGTGACCCGCCCGGTCCTCCTACAGTCCTTACTACCACTGCCTCAGGGCACGGGTTTGAAATAAGAGATACCGTGATAAATGTGCCCTATCCATATAGTGATACGATTCTTGCGGACAACACTCATTATATCCACGCTGGCTGGATTGCCGGGGGGGTTTTGATTATGCAGAATCTTGCACCGATTCATGTGTATGGAAATTCATATAATGTTTTGGATACCTCGGGAATATCTACTCACTCGGCGGTGTTGGAAAGTTTATTTTCACCAACTTTTTGGGAACATCATGTTGAAACCAGGTGTGATACTACTGGTATGATTTTAATCCAGTATATTGTGGAAAATCCCGACGCAGTTGCCCACGATGTAGGTATTTTGCTTGAGATGGATACGATGATAGGGGATAATGATGCTGCCCCTCTTTCTACCTCTTACGGTTATGCCGCTGTTGAACAGGAATTCCTCGCTGGCACTATGCCGGATGTTTGGTATGCCGGCGAAACCGATCCCCCCTGGGGACCGGGTGTCCTTGTTGCCGAGGGAATTTTGTCGGGTATGCTTGAGGCTACTACGCCAGACAGATTTCTGGTTGGTTCCTGGGGAACTTACGACGATGTGACCTGGGATTATACTCCCACTTTCGGACCTTACGGGGACAGCGCTGTTCTCCTTTACTGGTATCCGAGAACTGTTCCCCCCGGTGGTTCCCTTATTTTTAATACCTACTATGGAATTAGACTCCCAGAGAGAACTCCACCCACTATTTCCTTCAGTTTTCCGCCTGAGGGTGTGTATGTTGCCTGTCCCGGGCAGGAGATTAGAGTGTTGGGCACGGATGACCTCGGAGTTGAGGGACTTTTGATCTCTATAAACGGGCATATCCTTGAATTCCCGGATCATATGAGTGTTATCTATAACCCTGATACCGCCAGAACCAATGCCGAATTTGTGGTGAATCCTCCCGCAGGTTATTATGCCAGTTGCGAAACTGTTAAGGTTGTGGCTATGACCAGAGACTTCTTTGGGAATATCTCCGATCCTGATACTCTATGGTTTATCTCCGACCTTGAGGGACCTCAGGTCACCAACTTCTCAATATCCGATGGCGAGGTCCTCGGAATTACCGACCCCATTTCCGCCGATGTCTCCGATGACTGCTCCGGAATTGATACCTCCTCAATACTTGTGGCAATTTCCGGTGTCCTTACCGGAAATCATTCGTTCACTCCCGGTCACGGTGTGACCTATACCCTCACTGACGATAACCACATAACCATAACTTTTGATCCCGCCGCCGCTGGAATCGCATACACCTATGATGATTCCATCGTTTTCGGTATCGCAAGATGTTCCGACAGAGTCTCCGAGGAATACTGCGGTCCAAATCCTGTTCAGGAGAACTCCGTGTATTTCTTCACTCCCGACAATGATACTCTTCCGCCGGAGGTGAGCGAATACTCGCCCCACTATGCACCGCCCGGTGAGTCAATCGGGATTCAAATAGTTTTCCACGATGAGGCGGGGGTTGACACCTGCTCGCCCACATATATCTATGATGGCACCGGTCCTTATCCTGCCAATATGGCGCCGTATGTCCTGTGGGACACCGACGGCGAGGTCAGTGTTAACTGGGCGGGAAGAATTGACCTTGTGGCGCTCAACGAAAGCACCTTTGTCGGCGCCTCTAAGATACCCCCTCAACCCGGTGGAATAGAAATAGTGTTTGAGGTTTTCGCCTACGATAACGATTTCAGCCGTGGCAGAATTGAGGATGCCCTGCCCGTGGTGACAAATCTTGAGACTATTCAGGTGACCGATGCCCCCACCGCAACCCTGGAGATTCCCCCGGAAAGTTCTCTGACCTCGTGTGAGGACCAGGTGATTGTCATCAGCATATCCTGCTCAACCGGTGTTGCCCCGGACAGTTTAACCCTCTATGTCAACGGCACGCCTTACACTATTTCCGACCCCCAGTTGATGTATGACCCGGGCACGGGAAACCTTGAGTTCCACCCGTCGGGCACGGCGGTGTTCACCGATGGTGCGGTGCAACTCCATTTGACCGGTCTCTATGATGAATATGGCACCCCGGGCGAGGATTATGATTGGGTGTTCTTTGTGGATGTCTCCCCGCCGAGGCTGTCCAATGAGTCCCCGGCAAGGGGCACGGAAGTTGGCGATATCACCTTTGATGTATCCTTCACCCTCAGCGACACCGGTCCGGTGCCTGAGGCTGTTGCGGGGCTTGACACCGGTTCCGTTCGCGTCTGGGTCACCAACTCCGATGGAACCTTTGAGGTGACCGAATACCTGACCCACGAGGGCAATCGGTTCACCTTCAACACCGGCGACGCTGACCTGTCGTTCTTGGACAACGAAACAGTGACAATCCGTGTTCAGGCTGGGGATGCAATTGAGGTCACCGACTGGTGCGATCACGGTCCCAATGTCTTGGACACTACCTGGAGTTTTGTGATGTCGGAAACCCCGTGCGAGCGCACAGTCAACCCAATAACTCCGGCAAATCAGGACGGATTCAACGACTATACTGTGTTCTCATTCCCCAATATGCGCAGCACCAAACTGGACAAGACGATTTATATCTACGATAGATACAATCATCTGGTGCGCGAGATTTCCGAACCCACCGAAAACGGCTGGGTCTGGGACGGCAGGGACGACGATGGAAATTTTGTGCCGCAGGGTGTCTATGTCTATGTGATAGTGGTTGACGGCGAGGCGGTCTGTAACGGAACGGTGAGCGTGGCAAGATAACTCTTGAGACTTTACATACGAGAAAAATCAATTAAGGAGGCATAATGAGAGGGTGGGCGACAATTGTTTTAATAGTGCTTTTGAGTTCGGTAGTGGGTATTTTCGCTCAGGTGGATGAGACCTCTGCAAAGGGGCTTGCTATGGGCGGTGCGTATTCCGCCGTCGCACTGGACGGCAACGCACCGATATGGAATCCCGGCGCTATGGACGCTTTTAAGCGGATGGCTCTCGCTCTCAACTACTCCACATTCCATCTGGGAATCACCGATGATTTCCTGCAGGAGGGCGGACTCAGTTATGTCCTCCACCTTGACCGCAAATTCCGCTACGGCACGGTGGGAATTTCCTACAATCAGTTTCTCTCGGATGTCTATGCGCAGGGCAAACTGACCTTGGGGTATGCCAAGCGCCTGTGGGGTCAGCCCGACGGGAAGATTCTGTCCGTGGGGGCGAATTTTACTCTCTTCCGCAGTTGGTTCAATACCGGCGGGTTCACAGATGAGTTTGACCCGGCAGACCCGCTTTTGGGCGACGGCGGGAACTCTATGGTATATTCCGCCGATGCGGGAATCTATTTCCGCCCGACAAAATGGCTGGCGTTCGGCGCCGCTGTTAAAAACCTTACCCAGCCCGATGTGTCAATCTCGCAGGACGGTTCCTCAAAACTTCCGCTGAAGGTTCGTGCCGGGCTGGCGCTGAATTTCAAGTTTGCAAATCCCGTGGTTGAGGTGGAATACGCCACCGATGCCCCCAACGGCAAAAACCTTGACATCCACATCGGGGCGGAGAAAAAACTCAACGACAATTTCTCCCTTCGCGCCGGATGGAACCGCTATGAAGCTGCACTCGGTTTCGGCTATATGCACTGGGGCGAAAAGTTCAGTTGGGGGATAGATTACGCCGCGATGTATCCTCTGGGCACGCAGATGGCAAAGGACTTTCTGACCACCCACAGGATTACCTTCAACCTGCTGGTGGAACCGCCGCCAATACCGATTGAGGACCTCGCCATAGTTGAGGGCTCGGTCAATATCGTGCCGTCAAGGATTATTCTTGGGCAGGAGGTGACAATTTCTGCTCAGATTGAAAACCGTGGGGAAAAGATTGAGAAGAAAGTCCCGGTTTCAATCTACTATCAGGACAAAGACGGCAACTGGGTGCTGGCGCTTCCGGTGGAAAAAATCACAATCAAACCCGGCGAGGTGATAACCTACAAAAAGCAGTGGATACCGCCCACCCGTGGCGATTACACAATCTATGTCGCCGTGGACGACTACGGCAAAAAACTTCCGGCGGTCAAGGGCAAGGTTGAGGAGGTTGACGAGGACAACAATGTTGGCTTTGCCGACCTGACTGTCTATCGCAAGCCCGAGGGTAAAATTGAGCCGAAAAATCGCAAACTGCAGGTTTCAAAGTTGCTTTTGTATCAGGAGGAGGAGCCGATTATACCGATTGTGTTCTTTGATAAAAACTCCACCACCGTGGACCACAGGTTTGACCGGATGCTTTCCATTGTCGCCAACAGGCTGAAGACCAACCCCGATGTGAGGGTTGAACTTGAGGGGTATTACGATGAGGGGACAGACAGCGTTTCCGACCCGACGGAACTGGCGTATCAGCGTGCGGCGGCAGTGAGACAGCGCCTTATTTCGCTGGGTGCTCCCGCTGGCAGAGTTATCGTGCGCAGAAGCGGATACAATCCCGCTCAGTCCCGTGTCGGTCTTCCCGAGGAGCAGGTTATTCCCCTGGACCGCAAAAGGATGCACGAGGAAAACCGCCGTGTGGAACTTTCGGCGTGGTTCACCGAGGGCAATGAATTTCTGACAAAGACCCTGTTTGAGGGCAATTCCCTTGAGCCGGTAAGCACCGATGATATCGCCAGATTTATCCCCCAGATGAGGCAACTTTTGGATAGGAATGATGAAGTGATAATTCTGGTTGAGGGTTATGCTCCGCCGGGGGATACACAGACTGCGAAGGTTTCGTTCCAGCGGGCGGCGGCAGTGGCGAGGTGGCTGAAAAAACAGTTGGGTCCGGATTATGCTGAAAGGGTTTATATTCATCAAGCATTTGAAACCGCGGTTGCACCTAATGAGGTCTATGTCTTCCCGAACCCGGAGGGCGTGATTTATCGTCCCAAAGAGGCTGACAGAGTCATTGAGGACTATTCTGTGGAGGGCTCCGAGGAGAATCTGGTGCAAATTCAGGCTGAGGTTGATGCCGGTGTGGACAGTTTTGTTGTCTCAATAGTTGACGAGAAGGGCAATCCCGTAAGGATTCTTGCCGCTGGTAAAGGGCAAATCCCCAATGGAATCGCCTGGGACTGGCGTGATGAGGCTGGAATGCTTCTGGACTTTGACGAGAAGTATTTCGCCAAACTTCAGATCTGGGACAGGATGGGTGAGAAACTGGTCACCAAATCCGACACTATGGCGATAGAGATTGTCAAGCAGGGCAAAAGAATTGAGTCGCTGGTCATCGTTATATTTATGTTCAATGAGGAAATTCCGCAGTCCAAGTTCCTTGATTCCCGCATTGAGTATGTCGCCCGCCGGCTGATATACAGGGCGGAAAAAGGTCAGTATAAACTTCTGGCGCTTGTTGCCGGGCACACCGACTCCATCGGTCCGGAGTATGCCAACCTTGACCTTTCGCAGAAGCGTGCCGAACGGGAACTCAGAAATCTGCGAAACTATATGAAGTATCTTTTGAACCTCAAAACCGATGCCGAGTTGGACAAGTGGCTTGAGGACCATCATGTGGTGTTGAGGGCGAAGGGATTCGGCGAGAGAGAGCCCTACACAATTCGCCGCTGGAACTCCAAGACCAAGCAGGCGGAAATCGTCACTATTGGCGACAACAGGTATCCTGAGGGGCGAACGGTCAACCGGCGGGTGATACTGGAAATGAAATCGCAGAAATTGCCAGAGGAATAATTTGTCAGGTTCCTCAAGGTATGCTTGGGGAAGAGAGTTTGCTAATTTCTGGAGGAGGGGTGGATTATGCCGTTTTCTGCGTGGCTGACATTGATAATCGTGGCTGGGGTGCTGTTCGGGGGGCTTGCGTGGTCAATCAAAATCGCAATGAGGGGCAACGGCGATAAGAAAAAATGAATACAGACATAATTTCTAAAATTGCGGTTGAACATCTGGAGAATAGTTTAACTCATCCGTGTGCTTTGGTTTCATCAGACAGAAAGGTCATATGGGTTAATGCTGCCGCCCGGGATATCGGTATTTCTTCGGGCAAAGATGCGGCGGAGTTTTTTATTCCCGAGGATATAGACAGAGCCCTTCAGGGGAAGACGCCTCTGGTGTTTTTGAAGCGTGCACCGTTTGTCGGCAGATCTGGTTTGATTCCGTATTTTGATAGTTACCCGGTTTATGAGGGTGGGCAGATTGTTGGGGTTTTCCTGATTTCCTCTGTGAGCCGTATGTTGATGATGTTCGATAATATGGGGATAGGTGTATCTGTGTGTGATAGCAGGGGAAATGTGATTTTGTCTAATTCCGCGGCGGATAAACTGTTGCATAACTGGATGTCTTCTACTAAAAATCTTTTTAACTTCATCGCTAAGGTGGGGGTAGATGTAGACTCTTACGATGAGATTGTAAATAGTTTGAATGAATCCCAATATCTCAGAATTCCCGCTAAAATTCCTCTGGGAACATCTGTCAAAAATATGGAGTTCCGAATTTTTAAGATGGAAAGTCGGTACGAAACTTATGTTAAGTATTTTGTTATTATTTACGATTTATTTACTCTCCCCGCTTATTCTGTAAGAAAGATGCATATTCTCAAGCAGGAGTTTCTTGAGAGATTTTCCTCAAATGTGTTTCACAAACTCAACAATCAGTTTTTGCTTATAATGGCTGATGCTGGACTCATCCGCCGGAAACTTCCCCCCGTTTTGCGCACAGAACTTGGCGAACTCATAGATAAACTTGAGGAACACATAATGGCGACCTCAGAAACTGTGGAACTTCTATCGCTTTTCGTCCGTGTTCCCCGCCAGACAACTCATAGAGTTGATATTCTTGAATATCTTGAGAAATATGTAAATAGTTGGCTGGAGCAATACGGTCAGGACATAACCGTTTCTGTGGAACTGCCAGATTTATATGCCCCTGTGGTTGCGTATAAGTCTCTTTTGGACAAGATATTTGATGCCGTGCTGGACAATGCTGTCAGGTCAATCTGGGAATCGGGAAAGGCAGGCAAAATTTCAATCTCTGCCGAGGTTATATATCCCGATGAGATATTTCTTGTGGATTATCCCGAACTGAGTAGTGTGCCCCACATCAAAATAACTATAGCCGACACAGGATGCGGTATAAACAAAAAGATAGTAGACAGGATATTTGAGCCGTTTTTCTCCGGTTGGAAAAAGCCCTCAAGAGGACTGGGGCTTTCGGTTGCGCTCTCGTCAATAAGACATCACGGCGGAACCATAGATATCAAAAGCGAAGAGGGAGTTGGAACCACGGTGTCTTTGTTTTTCCCTATGGCGGAGGTTGCAGAAAAAAGTTTTGAGGCATATAGGGTGCCCCAGAAAACC
>JAMOPH010000296.1 GCA_027064665.1 bacterium
ATGTAGCCGGGGGAGCGCAGGTGCTGGTCTATGCCTTTGTTATCGTGCTGGCGCTTCAGCAGTTGGGGCTGGATACCACAATTCTAATGAGCAACATAAGCATCATAATCGCCGGGGTTATGCTCGCTTTCGCCATATCCTTCGGGCTCGGAAGCAGGGAGGTTATGGATAATATCGTCAGAATGCACTATCTCCGCGATGTTATATCCATCGGCGACACGATAGATATTGACGAAATTTCCGGCAAAGTCGCAAAAATCACCAGAACCGGCGTGATAATCCAGACTGATGACGGCACGATGCACTTTATAAGTGCGCAGATTTTGTCGGAATATTTCTCCTTCAAGCAGTAAACAACCAAAACAGGAGGTATAGTTATGAGATTCACAGGAGCAGTCCTCGCAGTTATGCTGATTGCGGGCGTGATGTGGGGCGTTAGCATCAGGGATTACACCCCGCCCACAAGCAGTCTCACCGATGCGGACCTGTCGGCGTCCTACACCTACAAGGCGCAGGATTCAGTGGAGGCGAACGCCGGCGATATGAGTTTGACCTTCATCAAGTTCTACGAATCCCTGCCGTTCGGGTGGAAAATTCAGAGTTCCGGCGGTCTGGACTACAACGGACTGCGGGATGAGAAGAAACTGCAGTATTCAGCGGATTTCCGCGGGCAGGTGCACAAGTATCTCAAGGGCGACCTGTTCGGGTATTTCTCCCTGACCGTCGCCGGGCAAACCGACTACGACCACGCTGACGCCACCGCCTTTGTGGGTGCGGGATACGGACGCTACATCAACGCCACCTCTATGGCGCGGGCGCTCAGAATTCAGGAGGAACTTCAGGAGGCGGAAGTAATCTCCGGTGACCTTGAGGACGATATCTTAGTGGAACTCGCAAAAACCATAGACACCCGCGACCAGTACGAACTGGAACGGGATTATTTCGCACAGATCCAGAAGGTCCTGGAGAAATCCTCAAAAATTGACCGACTTGACGGCGTGGCGATGTACAGAATCATTCAGGTCCTTGAAAACGAGGTGGTCAACGACAGGTACTACGGCTACAATGTTGGGATGGGCATCGGGTATGAGATTTCCAACCCCTACTCCGGCGATACTCAGGATCCCACCTCGGAGATTTTCGCCAATTTTGCCTATCCGTTCAACCTGAGGAGCCAGTTCAACGAGTCAATCCGGTTTGAAACCAGTCTAACCGATTTCGGCAAGCAGTACACTCTGACCTCAACCACCACCTTCAGTTATGAACTCTCCGACAGGGTTCGGGATGTGGTGTCCTATCAACTGGTGGGGACCAAGTCCACCGACGCCGACGCCGTCTTCACCCACACGCTGACCAACTCGTTCCGGTTCTACATTGAGAACAAGATTTCGCTGAACTTTGACCTGTCGCTGATAAAGTCCGGCGACGAGAAACTGAGCAAGTCGGTGGGGTTTGCCATCGGCTACGATGTGTTCTGATGTAGGTCAAACTCTGAAGCGAGATTGCAAAGAACCCCGCCCGGCGAAAGATTGGGTGGGGGTTTTGCTGGCGCAATAACATAGTATCCAGTTATCGGTTGTTAAATTGAGTTGGATGGAAGAAGCAGTTTTTAGGGAGTTGGTGGGAAGGATAAACGAGCCAGCAGACGAGGCATCTGCTGGCTTTTTGGCGTCCCTTGGATTAGATTTTGTTTGGAAAAACCAGTCCCCAAAAGGAGGACACCGATGATAAATTATTATCCCACAGTTCCGAAGTCAAGCAATAGGATACGGGTCAACCTTGAGATGGTAAGGTATGCGAAAAAGTTCGGCATTTGGACGACGGCGAGGCATTTTGGGACTACGTGCGTGACTGTGCAGATTTGAGTCCAGGTTCTCCACTTGAGTTGCTCAGGGCGCACTATCCCGATGCACCAGTCCACATAGCAACACTACCCCCTGTGGATGTATCCCGCTTCATCCAACTCCCAACCCCTGGATACCATATTTGGTAAAGCAGTCAAAAAAATTTTGGATAAGATATTGACTTTGTCGGGGAGAAGGATTAAAATAGTAATTGGTCCGCGCTAAGCGGGGGGGTGCCGGTCCCCTGTACCCGAAACCCGGCATATGCGGGGCTGAATTCCCGTTTTGAGGTTCACCTGCTGTGGAGGTAGGGCTGTGATGGTGGCGATGATGTTCGGGTCCTGCGCAAGGGACGCCTCCTGAACCCCGCCAGGCCCGGAAGGGAGCAACGGTAGGGAGGTAAGTTCCTGTGCCGCAGGGTCGCCCGAGCGGAGTCACCTGACCAGCGCTCCCCACGGTAAGGGAACCGAGAAACGGGTGCGCGGACCACCTGTTTCAATTTTAATTTCACAAGGAGACTCTCATAATGACGGTCACTGTCGGAATTATCCTTGTGGTGCTCAGTCTTGCCATCCTGATTTTCGCTCTGGTCAGGGCAAAACGCCAGTCATCACAATCCGAACCCCTGGTGGATGAGGATACCGTCATCCAGCAATCCTTTGAGATTGTGGATACCCTTGATAACCCCGAGCAATACAGCAAAATTTTGCTCTCTCAGGAACCTGTTGAGGTGCGTCTGGCAAAACTTTTTGACCAGTTGTTCGCCGGGGGCAAAATTTCCCCTGCCGAAAAGGTGGCAAAACTTCTGGTGCAGTTCGCCCCGGACCTTGCCGCAGGATATGCCCGCCTCGGATTGGCTCACCTGAGGATGGGCAACCTTGAATCCGCCGAGAAAAACCTCAGAACTGCGCTGGAGATTGACCCCGAAGATGTCCGCTCCGCCAACAACCTCGGATATATACTCAACCAGCGGGGAAGATATGCCGAATCGGTGGCGGTGCTGGAGTCGGTTCTGGGCGAGGATGAGCAAAATGTAGTGACTTTAGTCAACCTCGGAATCGCAAAATACCATATCGGCGATGTTGACGGCGCATACGAACTTCTGAACTCGGCATACAAGAAAAACCCAAATATCCCCGAGGTGCATCTGTATATCGGGCACTGCCTCAGGCAATTTGGCGACGAAAAGCGGGCGCAAATCGCCTACGCCAGATACGAGGAACTCAAGAAGGCAAAAGAGCAGGATGCCCGGCAGTCGGAATCGCCCAGAAATGAGGAGAAAGAATCTGCAGAACCGCAGAAGGAAACCGAAAGTTCCCCTGACAAGGAAGAAGGCGGGGAAAAATCTGTTGCCTCCGGGGGACAAGAGGAGCAAATTGAGGAGGAAATAGTGGTCCCCGACCGCAAGGAGACCATCACGGAGCAGGAGGACTCTCAGGAGGAGAAATGAAGAGGGCGCTCACGATTGCCATAATAACAATTGCGGGTGTGATTTTCGCCGGCGAGTGCGTTGTGATTTTGCCGTTTTCGGTGGTCAATGCCAATCCGCAGTGGGAGGATTCGCTGAGGGTGGCTTTCTCCAAGCAGTTGCAGGGCTACGGCTATGAGATTTTTGAGACCGACTCATTTTGCTATGATATTCCCTGCGCCGGCGAGATTGCCCGCCGGTTGCACACATCTTTGGCGCTTTTCGGAACCGTTGCCGGTTTCGGTGACCAGGTGGTGATAACCTCATACCTTGTGCGCAGCGACGACGAAATTGAGGGAAAATCCCGGGTCAGCGTCAAGGATTTGACCGAACTTTCCTCGGCGGTTGAGTCTGTGATAAAGGATTTTTTCCCCGAAAAATTTTCCCTTCCCGATTCGGCGAATGTGCCCGGCGACAGCGCACGGGTTTCGCCGGAGTGAGGGAAAAATTTTTGAATTTTTGGTCAAAAAAATCTTGCGCGAACTTTGGGTGTCAATATATTAGCATTTGCCTGCTGGGGTAGCTCAGTTGGTAGAGCACAGGACTGAAAATCCTGGTGTCGGCAGTTCGATTCTGCCCCCCAGCATTTTTTTATTTTCCCAAACTCCGCAGAATTTCGCTCACCCATCGGCGGACATCCTCGTTCCTCAAAGGACTCCTTCAGCCATCGGGCAAAAACCTCGGTGGAGCCCCGCCTTGTGTCATAGATTATACAGTCCCTCACGCAGACAATATAGATTCGCATTTCCCGTTAGCCAAGCACATCCGCCTATCTTATTGACTTTCCCCGACATTTTGCGCATATTTTTGCAAAAACGGAGGGAAATCTATGGCGGAGGACCTTGAAAAAATCCGGCAGGAAATAGAGCGACTTCGCCGGGAAATTGAGCGCCACAACTACCTGTATTATGTCAAGAGCGAGCCGGAGATTTCCGATGCCGAATACGATGCCCTTCTGGCGCGCCTGAAGGAACTTGAGGAAAAATACCCCCAGTTTTACGACCCGAATTCTCCGACGCAGAGGGTCGGTGCGCCGCCGGCGGAGGAATTCAGGGCGGTGGAGCATCCCGTGCCGCTTCTGTCCTTGGACAAGGTCAATTCCCCCGAGGAGTTTGACGAGTTCGTCAACCGGGCGCTGAGGATGTTAGGCGATGTTTCCCCGGAGCAACTTGATTTCACCGCCACGCCGAAACTTGACGGGCTTTCGGTCCGCCTCAGGTATGAGAACGGCGCGCTTGTTTTAGGCGCCACCCGCGGCGACGGCTTCCGCGGCGAGGATGTCACCGCCAATGTGCGCACTATCCGGAATCTGCCGCACTATCTTCTCAGCGAGGAGGCGGCGCGCCTGCCGGTGGTGGAGTTCCGCGGCGAGGTGATTTTCCACAAGGACGACTTTGAGCGCCTCAACGCAGAACTTGCCGCCCGCGGTGAAAAGACCTTCGTCAATGCGCGCAACGGCGCCGCCGGTTCCCTCCGCCAACTTGACCCCAATATCACCGCACAGCGCCCCCTCAAGGTCTATGTCTATGAGGTCCTTCTGGCAGAGGGCAAAGAATTTGAATCCCACTGGGAGATGCTGGAGTTCATTGAGTCCGCCGGGCTTCCCGTGGTGCCATACAGAAAATACTGCCGCACGAAAGACGATGTCCACAGATACTTTGAGTGGGCGTCCGAAAACCGGGATTCTTTGCCCTTTGAGGTGGACGGCGTGGTGATAAAGATAAACAGGGTTGAATATCAGCGTCGGCTGGGCGAGGTGTCGCATCATCCGCGGTGGGCTGTGGCGTGGAAATTCCCGTCGCAGGAGGCGGTGACCACGCTTTTGGATGTGGAATGGTCCGTCGGGCGGACGGGCGCTGTGACCCCCGTGGCGATACTTGAGCCGGTGTTCGTCGGCGGGGCGACCATCTCCCGGGCGACCCTGCACAACGAGGACGAAATCGCCCGGCTGGGGATAAAAATTGGCGATAGGGTGGTGGTCAAGCGCGCCGGCGATGTGATTCCCGAGGTGGTGCGCCCGCTGACGGAACTGCGCACCGGCGACGAAAAGGACATTGTCCCGCCGGAGCACTGCCCCGTGTGCGGCGCGAAACTTTCCCGCCCGCCGGGGGAGGTTATCCGCCGATGCCCGAACCGCTTCTGCCCCGCGCAGGTGGCGGAATCAATCAAACATTTCGTTTCCCGCAAGGCGTTTGACATTGAGGGATTAGGCGACAAGCAGATTGAGACGCTTCTGAAAAACAATCTCATTTCCGACGCGGCAGACCTGTTCAGCCTCAAGCCCGAACAGTTGGTTAAACTTGAGCGCTGGGGCGAAAAACTGGCGACAAAAATAGTGAACAATATCCAGAACGCCAAAAAAATCCCGCTGGAGCGGTTTCTGTTCGCGCTGGGAATTCCGGGAGTTGGAGAACATTTGGCGCAGGTGCTTACGGAACATTTCGCCAAAGTCGTCGCCGAGGAGAAAAAAGGTGGGAAATTTAAGATTGATGGCGAGCGGTGGTCAAACTCCGATATCTTTGAGCGTCTGCGCCGCGCAACCTTTGACGAACTTGTTGCGATAAACGAGATTGGTCCGGCGACGGCGCAGTCCATTATTGACTTTTTCGCCGATGAGCACAACCAGCGCTTTTTGAAAAAACTTTTCGCCGCCGGAGTGGAGATAGTTGAGCCAGCGGTTGAATCTGAGGGCGAAAAGCCGCTTGAGGGGCTGACCTTTGTCTTCACCGGCGAGTTGGATTCAATGACCCGCGCCGAGGCGCAGGAACTGGTGCGCAAACTGGGCGGCCGGGCGGCAAGTTCTGTCTCCCGTAAGACCGATTATGTTGTGGTCGGGAAAAATCCGGGGAGCAAATACACCAAGGCGCAGCAGTTGGGGGTCAAAATCATCAATGAGGAGGAGTTCCTCAGGATGGTGGGGCTGAAAAAGTGAGCGGGACGATTGCAATTCAAACGGGAGGAGAAGGATGACGGCAAAATCTCGGATAATATCGCTGATTGTGGCGATTTCGGTCGTGTTGGCGTGGTCTGCGCCCAAAAACTGGCAGTTTGATTTCACTATAACTTCGGGGCGGTCGCAGAATTTTACAATCGGGATGAACGATAGCGCCACAGACCGGTTTGACAGGCAGTTTGATATGCCCGCGCCGCCGGCAACTATGGCGCCGCCCCACGGATTCTACCCCTACATTTCGTTTGTGGACACCAACTACCGCTATCTTGACGCCGCGTGGAAGGATATCCGCGCGCCGCACGACTCCGCGCTGTGGAAAATTATCCTTCACTACCCCGATACCCTGACCACCATAACCTGGGAGCCCAAAAAACTCCCCGTTGGCGGGAAAATTCTGATTGAGGGCATTGACGCATCGCTTTTGGGCGGGAAATATGTCGTCCCGCAGGGGGATACGATTGTGGAGATAAAATACATTTCCGCCTCAAAGTATCGTCCGCAGGGCGGGAAGGTGATAAGGTTCAACCTCAAAGAACCCGCCCGTGTCCACGCGTTGGTGTATTCTGCCGGGTGGAAGATGGTTGACGATGTGGATTTCGGCTCGCTGGTGCCGGGGGAATACAAAAAGGTGTGGAAGCCCAAGTCGTCGGGGGAGTTTTTCTATCAGGTTTTTGCGGGGGATAAACTTATCGCCGCAGGACCTCTGTATGTGGGGAACGAATAACCTATGACCGAGCGCACCCTTATTCCCAAAGTTGCCATAGTGATTGGCGGACCCACCGCCGCGGGCAAGACCGAAATCGGTGAGCGTGTCGCCGAAATTCTGGACGGCGAGATAATTTCCGCCGATTCCCGCCAGATATACCGCGGACTGGATATCGGCACCGCCAAGCCGGTGGATTCGCCGGTGCGTCATCATCTTTTGGATGTGGTTTCGCCCCAAGAGAGGTTCAACGCGGCAGAATTTGTCCGGCGGGCGCTTGAGGTGATGGATTACCTTCGTGCGAGGGGCAAGGTGCCGATAATAGTGGGCGGAACAGGGCTTTATATCCGCGCGCTGACCGTGGGCTTTTTCCCCGGCGATTTCAAAAGCGAAAAAATCCGGCGCCAGTTGGCGGAAAGATACCGCCGCGGCGAAGACCTCTACGCCTACCTCAAACAGGTTGACCCCGTCGCCGCACAAAAAATTGACCCCCGCAACTATGTGCGGATAGAAAGGGCGCTTGAGGTGTATTTGGTGTCGGGCAAGCCGATTTCCTACTGGTGGCGCCACGCCACAAAGCCGCCCTCGGACTGGAAATTCGTAAAATTTTTCATCACGATGGAGCGGGAAAAACTGTATGAGCGAATTGCCCGCCGCACCGAGAAAATGCTGGAATCCGGCTGGATAGATGAGGTTCGGCGCCTGCTGGAACAGGGCGTTCCACCGGATTCGCCGGGGCTGACATCAATAGGCTACCGCCAGATTGTCCGCTACCTGCAGGGGGAGATTGATCACGACACGATGAAGGCAGAAATAATCCGCGAGACCAAAAACTACGCCAAGCGGCAGATAACCTGGTTCAAAAAGGAACCGGGTTGTGTTTTGATTGATATCACCGGGATGTCTGCTGAGGAGGCGGCGCGGCAGATAGTGGATTGTTATCGGCGGGCACTTAGTGAGTGAATTCACACCAATGGGAGAAATTTTCCGGGTTGCCGTAAAACTTTTATTTTCTATATTTGTTTTTGCGCTTTTGAGGGGCATTACGCGGGAGGCTTACGATGAGGATTTTGGTTTATGTGGTTTTTGCTGCGGTGTGGCCTTTGGTTTTGTTTGCCCAGGTCCCGCCGGGAGCACCCACCGATGGCTCTGGCACATACATAATCTGGGATGGTTTTAGCAGTCCGGGGACTGAGAAGGAATTCCGCCTTTCCAAAGAGGGCGATATAGTTGGTTATATGCGCAACACCGTGGACGGCGAATTTGCCACCCCTGTTGTTGGAGTTTCCGGGTCGGATACCGTTGCCTGGATTAGGGGGAGCGAAAGATATATTGATTATGATGTTCGCAAGCCTTTCAGCCGGATAGATTCTTTGGATACGGTTTCCTACGCTCCCTTCTGGCTGGTGACCTGGGGCGGGATGGACACCACTCACGAGGACGGCGAGGGATGGGGGATTGCAGGATACACGGTGGAATACTCAATAGGTTCTCCTGATGGACCTTGGCGCACCTGGTTTTCCGATGTGGATTTTACCACTGCTATGTTCGGTCCTGAGGAGCCGGTAGCGGTGCAGGAAAGTGTTAAGTATTATTTTCGGGTGAAATGCTATGATTACAATACCAATTACGAAGATGGACACCCCACTTACGATCAGTGGACACAATATTTACAGCCCAAACTTGCTTTCAGTGTTAGAAATCTTGAGGACAGCACGGACTGGACCGTGAGAGATACATTTCAGATTGGGGTTGATACTGTAATACATCCGCATAATAGTGATGTTTTTATTGTGAAAAACAGAAGTATTTATTATCCGATTGATATAGGGGTTAAGGGAGTAAAATATGCTATTCCGACTCGCTTGGACTGGGAACTTGAGGATTACCCGCGCATGAATAAATTTGGTTTGAGGGCAGTGTTTAATGATAATCCTTATCCGCCATCGCACGCCTACTTTATGAACCCGAACAATATAGTTAGAGATACATTCATTGTGGCGAACGATTCCATTTACGGTCCCGGCGGATATGATATCCAGCCGGTAACTGACCCCGATTCCCTCAGAAGGACAGAAAATCTCTGGCTGGAGGTGCTTTTGCCCACCTGGAGCACAACCTATGGGGAAACTACAGATGTGCTTTTTATTATGCAGTTCAAGGCTGTTCCGAGGGTGAGGTAGAAACAAATATCAGGGAGGTATAAAGATGCGCAGAGGGTTGATTTTTCTGTTGTTTGGGGTAGCCGTGATAGCACCGCTTTTTGCTGTACCGATAAACTACCACGCCAAAATTACCGATAATTTGGGAATAGGATTAACTGACACTACTCTTACCGTTGAATTGCAGGTGTGGAACGCTGTGATTGGCGGGTCGCTGCTTGCGGCGGACACTCAGGATGTGGTTGTCACCAAGGGGCTTTTCTCCGCCCAGTTTGATCTGAACCTGCCGAGTTTTGACTGGGTTTACAGCCCGCTTTACTACCAGATAGTTGTTGACGGCGTGGCGTTTTCGCCACGGCAGAGAATTGGTGCGGTGATGTGGTCCTACTGGAGCGACTTTTCCGAGACCACCGCCGCCGCCGTGGCTGCGGATGTCCATTATTTTCCGCCGTCATATCTTGTCAGCGGCAATGTTCAGGATGCGCTGGCAGAACTCACCGACACTGTCCGCAACTGGACT
>JAMOPH010000297.1 GCA_027064665.1 bacterium
ATGGTCGCCGCAGACTGGTGCTGACCATTCTTTTGGGATTTATCTTCGGCTCGCTGTTGAGACTTGTGGCGCAGAATCTAATCCCGCCGAAATATATCAGTTTTGACCCCATCGGGTATGTTATCCCCGGGCTTTTGGCATACTGGATGGAAAAGCAGGGCATCACCGAGACCATAACCGGGCTTATAATCGCCAGTGTTCTGGTTAGAATGGCTGTGATACTGCTCAACGGCGGGCGCCCGATTGAGATTTATTGGTTTTAATTGCGAAGTCTGGAAGCGATATATGAGAGGAATAAAATAAAAGGGTTTCGTCTGCTGCCATAGGCAGAGGAAAGATAAACGGTTCTCCTTCTTCTTGGGAGAAGGAGTTAGAAGACGAGGGGTGTGCAGAAAGGTATCAAAAAATGTTCTGGCGGGCATCAAGGGTAAAGAGAGGGTCGCTCATACTTCTGGCGGTTGTGGGGCTTGTGATAATCTACCTTGTGGAGATGACCCTTCACCGGGTAAAACAGCCGTATTTTGAGGAAAAACTTGCGGCGGCAAAACTTGCCCGGCGGGCGCAGGAGGCAATAAAATATGCCATCGCACAAAGGCATATCGCAATAGACCGTGTCTCCGACCCCAACGAAACCGGGCTCATCGGCGAGGAGTTCACCCTCATAACCACCGACCAGGGCGACCTTGAGGCAAAACTTACCACCACCGACCCCAACTGGGCAGCGGTTGTCGTTGATATGCTCAAATCCGCCGGAGTTGACAGCGGCGACTATGTGGCGGTGGCGTGGACAGGCTCTATGCCGGCGATGAACATCGCAGTTCTGGCGGCGATTGAGACGATTGGCGCAATCCCGGTGATTATCTCCTCCATCGGGGCGTCAATGTGGGGGGCGAACAACCCCGATTTCGCCTGGCTTGATATGGAAAAATACCTGTATGACCGTGGAATTTTCCACTACCGCAGTGTTGCCGCCTCAATCGGCGGGAGAGGCGACAGAGGCGCAAATATCTCGCCCGAGGGAAGGCAGTTGTGCCGCCAGATTGCCCGGCGCAACGGCGTCCCCCTCATTGAAGCCGACAACCTTGACGATGCCATCAAAATGCGGATGAAGATATATAAAGAGCATCTTCCCCCCGGGAAAAAATATGCGGCATACATAAATGTCGGCGGGGGGGTGGCATCTGTGGGTTCTGCGCACAATGTTGGCGGAGTCCGCCCCGGCATAACAAAACACCTGCCCCGTGGGAACTATCCAATCCGCGGCGCTATGATTCGCTTCGGATATCTGGGCGTGCCGATAATAGACATCTCCGACATAAAGTATCTTGCGAAAAAATACGGTATGCCAATCGCCCCCGAGCCAATTCCCGAGCCGCCAGCCGGCGGAGTGTTCTTCAAAAATCAATACCGCACAGAAATCGTTCTCGTTCTTTTGATTCTTTATGCCGCCCTGACCTTTGTGGTCATAAGGATTGATATAAAGGCGTATTTCCGGCGAAAAACCTCGTAGTTTCCTTGCAAATTTTTTATCTTTCTTGATTTTTGAAAGGTTTTGCATATTATCATTTGATAAATCAGAGGGGGCAAAAGATGAAGGCGAAAGTATTTTGTCTTGCCGTGCTGGCGGCGGTTTTCCCCATCTGGGGCAGTGCGTTGAACGCAACCCTGCAAAATCCTTACAGTTATCAGGTTTCGTTTGAGATTGATTCCCTGCACACCGGGCAGATGGACGGTTTTGCCGTTATCACAATTCCCGGCGAGGATGGAATCTGCGGGCAGTTCGGCAAACCGCAGTTTCCGGCGGTGAGGGAACTTCTGCCGCTTCCTGCTGTTGGTGGATGGCATATCGTGGTCGTCAGCGCCGACACAGGGGAAATTCACCTGTCATCAAAGGGATTGCCCTCGCTGGTCTATCCCCGCCAGAGACCACGCCCGAAAGACTGTTCGCATCAGCAGTTTCTCTTCAACCGCCGGTGGTATTCCGACTCGGTCTTTGCGGACAACTCCGGCTTTGCGCATCTGCGGGAATACGGCACAATTCGTGGGCAGAAAGTCGGCATACTTGAGATTGACCCGGTGATTTTCTACGACCCTGCCGCAGGGGTGATAAAATTCATCTCCTCGGCGCAGATTCGCATAGAATACGATTCGCCGCTGACATTTGATGCCAGGGCTTACCGCTCGCCGGTGTTTGCCCGTCTGCTGGCTGACATTTTGCCCATTCCCGCCGATATCCCGCCGGCGCCGGACTTTCCCATAGTTTACTGGGTCATCTACCCCGCCGAGTTCCACGATGCAATCCAGCCGTTCATAACCTGGAAGCGGCAGATGGGCTATGATGTTATGGAGACGGAACTTTCCTCGCCGCCCACCGAGGACGAACTTGCCGCCGCAATTCAGAGCGCCTACGATACTCTGGAAAATCCCCCCGACTTTGTCCTTTTTGTGGGCGATGTTGACCAGATTCCGGCGCACAACACAGGAATGCACTACACCGACCTGTATTACTTCACCACTGACGGCGACGACTATCTGCCGGATATACTCTACGGCAGGTTTTCCTGTGCGACGGCGGAGCAGGTCAGCGCAATCGTTGAGAAGACACTTGTTCACGAGAAATTTCTGATGGGTTCGGTGGATTATCTGCGGCATCCGGTTTTTGTCGCCTGCGGCACCGACGGCGACTGGGAACTCGCCGAAAGCACGCACAGATATGTGTTCACGACATATTTAACCCCGCCGGAGTTTGAGCCTGAATCGCTCTGGGCGTATGACGGCGCCACAGGAAGCGATGTCCTTGACGCCATCAACGAGGGCGCCTTGCTGGTGAACTACTCCGGGCACGGATACCACGGCGGCTGGGGAAATCCCTCTGTGTCATCGTCCGATATCGCCACGCTGACAAACGAGGGGATGTATCCTCTGGTGATTTCCAATGCCTGCCTCACGGGGAAATTTGATATGGACGAGTGTTTCGGCGAGGCGTGGATTCGTGCTGACGGCAAGGGCGCTGTGGCGTTTATCGGTGCATCCAACTCAACATACTGGAATGAGGACGATATCTGGGAGCGCCGATGGTATGACGCCGTGTTTGAGGAGGGATACACCTCAATCGCCGGGGCAACATACTGGGCAGACCTCGCCGTGGACCTCGCAAGCAGCGAGGGACAGTATTACTTTGAAATCTACCATAATCTTGGCGACCCCTCGCTCTATCTCTACTGGGGCGAACCAACACCCATCACCGTGGATTTCTCCCACTGGTATGGCATTCTCCCCCTCGGCGAGGATTTTTATGATATCCCGGTCTCTGAAGATGGCGCACTGGTCAGCATCTGGCGGGACAGCGTAAGAGTTGGGGCGGCGATATCCTCCGGCGGTGTGGCGCACATTGTCCCGGAGTATTCCTTCACAGAGCCCGGCAGTGCAGTCGTCGTGGCGACAAAGCCCAACTTTTTCTCGCCATTCATACAGACCGTGTCCAACGAGTATCTGTGCCTGTATTCAATGTCGCCGGAGAGTCTTATGGTCAACGCCGACAACGACTTTGAGATAACGCTTCTTGCCGGCGACAGTTCCGGAATTGAGGGCGCAATGGTCATCATCCGTGGGTTAGGGGTCTGCGAGACGACATTCACCGATGCCGACGGGCACGCCTCTATGACGGTCAATCCGCCGTATGGCGAGACACTTGCCGTTGAGGCGTATTCCGGCGACCGGAAAATACTGTCCAAGACAATTCCCACCTACGGCGCCGAGAACTGGAGCGTTGATTCGCTTGGCGTCTGGGTGCCGGCGGTGGAGCTTGCCGGAAGCCTCGCCGTCGGATTTGAGGGGAATATCGTCTTCACCCTTTCCGAGCCGGATTTCCGCTGTGTGATAGAGAGGGGCGATTCCGTCCTCTGCGATACGACATTTGCCGGGGACGGCGGCGAAATCGTCCTCACGCCTGAAGATGAAACTCCGCTTGAGATAAAATTTGCCAAGGTGGGGTATCTGATTCACACGGCGGAGATTCCTGTGGTAATTGCCCGGGGACCGTTCAACGGCACGATAGCCGACACCTCGGGCACACCGATAACCGTGCGGGCGCAACTTACCTTCATCCACGGCACAGACACAGTTTCCACATTCCGCAGCGACTGGGACGGCACCTTCTCCCTGCCGGGGAGTTTCGTGTGCGACACCTACACAGTGGCGATTTCCGCCTTCGGATACTACGACACCACCTACACTTTCCTTCTGACCACGCAGGGGAACTACGAGTTCAATCTGACGCCTGCGCCCAGAAGCGAGATTTTCGTCAATATAACCGACACCGAGGGCAACCCAATTTCTGCGGAGATTCAACTTCTGACCACATCAACATCGGAACTTGTCAGCAGCGGCACGGAGATGTATGATGGACATTTTTATCTGTCCTCGCAGCCGTTCACCGAATATGTGTTGTGTGTGCGCAGCCGTGGATATTCGCCGCAGCGAGTGGTGTTCACGCCCTCGGGAGATACCACCACCGTGGATGTGGTCCTTGAGCCCAACGATTACGATATTCTCATCGTTGACCTCACCTCCGACGGACTGACGGGGATATTTCTCAAGCGAGACCTTGACTCCCTTGGTTTCAGCGACACCGTGATTACGGAGTTCCCTGACACCACGCAGATGTGGCGATACAATCTTGTTATTGTGGCGTCCGGGCTGGACTCTAACACGATGACCTCGTCATATCTGGCTTCGCTTCTGGACTACCACCGCAAAGGGGGAAGGGTAATTTTTGAGGGCGGTGATGTGGCGTATCAGGTTATCGCCTCGGGAACTTTCAGCCCGACATACGCAAGGTATCTGTTGCATCTTTCCGAATATCACACCGATGTCGTCGGCGACAGCGGGTTGTTCATAACCTCTGCTGCGCAGGACAGTTTTGTGTTCTTCTATCCGAACTTCCTTTTGAGCAGGTATTCAACCTATTCGGGGCTTATGAGACCGACGCAGTTTGATGTGGTCAGCCCCAGCGAGGATGCGTATCTGGTATATCACACCCGTGCGGACAGCACGAGAGGGTGCATTGTGATTTTCCCCGATTCCGAACACCGTGGGTTTGCCCGCAGTGCATTTTTCGGTGCGGCATACAATAACGCCTTTGTTTCGCCCACATCGGCGGCGGCGATTATGGCGAATCTGGTGGAGTATATTTTGCCGTCGGTGTCGGATAAGGGGTATCTCTATGGCAAAATTATGCTTGAGAGTGGTGCGCCCGGGTTTTTGTCCCAGATTCGTGCGGTGGGAAGCGAGGTCGTTGTGGATTCCGCCTTCGGCGATGGGCGGTATGTTATCGCCGCAAAACCGGGGGTGTATGAGGTCACATTCTCCCGCACCGGATACAGGGACACCACGGTCACTGTGGCGCTTTCCAATTTCCCGCCGACGCATCTGAACATAACTCTCAGATACGGCGAATATGTGTATGAGACCCTGCCGGAGAAATTGTTGATAGGTTCGCCGCAGCCCAATCCGTTCAACGGCGCCGTGGCAATAGATTTCGTCAACCCATCGGGCGGAAAACTGCGGGCGAAAATAACCGGCATAGACGGGAGACAAATCGCAGAGTTCAATCTTGACGGAAAAAGACAGGGGAAATTGGTCTGGCGTCCTGAGGATGCGACGCCATCGGGAATATATTTCGTGTCGTTTAACTTTGAAAAAAGGCGTATTTGGCGGAAAGTTATATATATCAAATAGGAGAGAACAATGTTTCTTCCGATGCTGCAGCCGGGGGAGGTCGGCGAAATCGTGGCGGTCTTCGGCGAGGGAGAACTTCGCCAGAGACTGCTTGACATAGGTTTTATACCGGGGCAGATAGTGAGGGTAATCAGATATGCGCCGCTGGGCGACCCGATAGAGGTTGAGATAATGGGGACACGGATTTCCCTTCGGCGTGAGGAGGCGGCGCTGATAAAAGTGCGCCCTATCAGGAGGAGGGGGAGGGGTAGGGGTCCCGGCGGCAGAAGACGAAAATGGCGCCTGTTTTGAAACAATATGAGCAGATGGCGTAAATCTTTCATCTCGGCGGGGTTAGGGGCAATCCTTTTGGGGTTGCTTCTTCTGGCTGGGGGATGTGTCCATCGGCAGGTGGAGTTCCCCAGACAGGTTAAATTCTCCCTCGCCGACAACGACGGCAACGACAACATATTTTTCGGTGTCCCGAAATCCCCGGCGGACACGGTGCTGAACCGAATTGGTTATTCGCTGGGATATTCCGACAGTCTAAAACTTGCGCTGTGGGTATCGTATTATTCCCGCAGGGATTGGGTTGATTCCCGTCCGCTGACGGGGCGAAAGTTCAAGCCCGACCCGGATATCCCATCGCAGTTTGCCGCAAAAAATCCGGATTACTACGGCTCCGGCTACGACCGGGGGCATCTTGCGATGCAGGCTGATATGCGCGGGCGTTCAGTGCAGTGCGAACTTGAGGCGTGTTATCTGTCCAATGTGGCGCCGCAGGTCCCACGCTTCAACAGGGGAATTTGGCTTGAGTTGGAGGAGAGAATCCGCGATTATGTCCGCCGCGACGGCGACTGCTGGATTATCACCGGTCCTGTGTTTTTCGGTCCGGTGAAAAAGACAATCGGCGAGGACTCAATCCCTGTGCCCGATGCGTTCTACAAAATTGTGATTGACACAGTCAGCGGAACGCTTGTTGCGGCGGCGTTTGTGATTCCGAACAAATCATCGCAGTTCCCGCCGGATTCGTTCGCGGTGAGCATTGACAGTGTTGAGGCGCTGACGCACATTGACTTTTTCCCCGACCTTCCCGACGAGGTTGAGGACCGCATTGAGGCGCAGACCCCCGATTTGAGCGCCATCCCGTAGTGTGCCCTGCCGGTTGTTGCCCGATTTGTTCGGCGCCGTTTTGTGCGTTCAGGTTGAGGTTGTCGGGAACCACTTTGCCAAATCGCGAAAATTTTGTTGAAGTGGCACGATGACTGCTTAAATTTACGGTGCAAGGACTTGGAGGTGAGAAAATGTGCAAGGAGTGCGGCTGCGGAGAGCCCGAACGCAATGAGGAAATTATCCCGGTGGCGCGGGAGATTCTTGAGGAGAACACTCACTACGCCCTTCACAATAAGGAACATCTGCGGAAACACGGGATTGTGATGTTCAACCTCGTAGGTTCGCCCGGCGCGGGGAAAACCACACTTTTGGAACGGACAATTCCGGCACTGCGCGAAGAATTCAAAATCGCGGTGGTTGAGGGCGACCTGGAGACCCAGAACGACAAGGAGCGGATTGACCGCCTCGGGGTTCCGTGCTATCAGATTTGCACCCACGGCGCCTGCCATTTGGACGCCAAGATGGTCCATCACGCGCTGCACGAACTTAACTTGGACGATTCGTTTGACATCGTGTTCGTGGAGAATGTGGGCAATCTGGTGTGTCCGGCGGATTTCCCGCTGGGCGAGGATTTCAGGGTGGTGGTGCTTTCGGTTCCCGAGGGCGACGACAAGCCCGAAAAATACCCCAAAATTTTCCACGGTTCCGACGCTGTGGTGCTGACCAAAATTGATTTGGTGCCTCATCTGGACTTTGATGTGGAAAAGTGCCGTCGGGGGGCGTATCAGGTCAATCCCAAGGCGAAATTTTTTGAGGTCTCTGCCAAAACCGGCGACGGATTTCAAAAATACCTTGACTGGGTTCGCTGGGCGGCGAAAACCCCGTTCTGACGCAAAATGATTGTGTCTCTGCGAAAACTGGAGGATTTGTTTGAGCGCCTTGCCGGTCTGCCGATTGCCGTTGTGGGCGATGTGATGCTTGACCGGTATATCTGGGGCGACACCGAGCGGATTTCCCCCGAGGCGCCGGTGCCGGTGGTGTATGTTCAGGGAGAAAGCGCCCGGCTTGGCGGCGCGGCAAATGTCGCGTGGAACCTCAAAGCGGTGGGCGCAAAACCCCTGCTTTTCGGCGTAATCGGGAACGATATGTTCGCCGAACAGTTCCTGCGTCTTCTGAGGGAGCACGGCATCGCCCCGGATTTTCTTGCGATAGACCCTCACCGCCCGACCACCACCAAAACCCGCATAATCGCCCGGGGTCAGCAGATGCTCCGCATTGACCGCGAGGATGTCGCCGATGTCGGCGCGGATACCCTTGACCGCCTGACCGAACAAATCCTTTCCGCCCTTGACGATGTCGCCGGGGTGATAATCTCCGATTACGGCAAAGGAGTGATAAACGAGGCGCTTTTGAGGCGTATTGTCCCCGAGGCGAGTCGGCGCAAAATTTTCGTCGCGGTGGACCCCAAGGAAAACCATTTCCCGCTTTACCGGGGCGTTTCGGTTATCACGCCGAACACCCGCGAGGCTGGCGGTGCTGTTGGGATGAAGATAAAGGATGAGGCGAGTCTGCTTGAGGTCGGCAGGCGGCTGAAGAAACTTACCGGCGCAAAAAATGTTCTCATCACCCGCGGACCGGAGGGGATGAGTTTGTTCTACTCCAACGGCAGGGTGAGGCATTTTCCCACGATGGCGCGGCAGGTGTATGATGTCACCGGCGCGGGCGACACTGTGGTGGGGGTTTTCACCGCTGTGGTTGCCGCCGGCGGAACTCTGTCAGAGGCGGCGATTATTTCCTCACACGCCGCGGGGGTGGTCGTGGGCAAGGTTGGAACCGCTGTCGCCACGCCGGAGGAAATTACCGAGAGCATCAAAATTGAGATTGAGCGCAAAAGGGGCGCAGAGAGTGTATGAACTGGTGGTAAAACGGCGGTTTTCGGCGGCGCACAAAGTTGAGGGATACCCCGGCAACTGCAGTCGCCTTCACGGGCACAATTGGACGGTTGTCTTGCGGGTGGTCGCCGACAGTTTGGATGAAATCGGGATGGCGTTTGATTTCCGCGAACTCAAAAAGATTTTGGACGGCATAATTGCCCAACTTGACCACACCTACCTGAACGACAATCCCATCCTTGAGGGGATAAATCCCACGGCGGAAAATCTTGCGCGCAAAATTTTTGAACTTGTCGCCGGGCAACTTCCCGAGGGGGTCAAAGTCGCATCGGTTGAGGTGTGGGAGTCGGACAACTCCGGCGCAAAATACTTTGAACCTGATATCGGAGCGAGATAGATTTGACTGGCAAAGTCTACAATGGGGGGAAACTTAAGAGAACTCTTG
Organism: bacterium; assembly: GCA_027064665.1. Lineage (GTDB taxonomy): Bacteria > UBP14 > UBA6098 > B30-G16 > B30-G16 > JAMOPH01. Next base: position 9,169 of record JAMOPH010000297.1, read on the forward strand.
GACTTTTTGAGTTGTTCTCCATCGCTGCCGGTGCGATGATTTCATCGGGGATTTTTGTCCTTCCGGGAATTGCGCATTATCGTGCGGGACCCGCCGCGGCGCTGTCGTATTTCCTTGCGGGACTGATTGCCGCAACGGGGGTTATGTCGCAGGCGGAACTTGCCAGCGCTATGCCCCGTGCCGGCGGAACATATTTCTACATAACCCGTTCTCTCGGCAGCGCCGCCGGAACATCCGCTGGAATTTTGCTGTGGCTCTCCCTTGCCCTCAAAAGTTCCTTCGCCCTTCTGGGAATGGCTATATTTGTCAATCTGTTGCTCCCCGTGAATATAATATATGTCGCCATCGGGTTGACCGTGCTTTTTGTGATACTTAATCTCGTCGGCGTGCGGGAGGCGGCAATCTTTCAGGTGGTTCTGGTCTCGG
>JAMOPH010000298.1 GCA_027064665.1 bacterium
TCCATAGCGCCCAGTTTTCCGGCAATCTCAAACCGCCCGTATTTTGCGTTGTGGGCGATTGATGTGGGCAGAAGTCTCATCGGGCAGACATCAACGCAACTGGCGCAGGAAATACAGGTCGTCTCCTCTCCAACGGATGCCATCTCCGGCGGGAAAAGCAACAGCCCGCTGGTGCCTTTGGTGACCGATGTCTCAAGTGTCCACTGGGCAAGTCCCATCATCGGTCCGCCCATAATGACCTTGCCGACCTCGCCGCTGGTGCCGCCGCAGGCATCCACAAGTTTTGAAAGTTTTGTACCAATGGGCGCCAGAAGGTTTTTGGGCTCTTTGACTGCCAGCCCCGAAACGGTGACGACCCTCTCAATCAGCGGGATTCCTTTGACCACGGCATCATAGATTGCCTTCGCGGTACCCACATTCTGGACATAGCATCCCACATCAAAGGGCAGGCCGCCGCTGGGAACCTCAAGCCCGGTGAGGGCGTTTATCAACTGCTTCTCGGCGCCCTGCGGGTATTTCGTCTTCAACTCGGCGACCTCAATCCCCTTGCCCCCGGCGGACTTGCGCATCGTCTCTATCGCATCCGGCTTGTTGTTCTCAATCCCGATGATGACCCGCTCGGCGCCGAGGGTGTGCTTTATTATCAGCGCCCCCTCAACGATTTCATCGGGGTTCTCAAGCATAAGCCGGTGGTCGGCGGTAAGATACGGCTCGCACTCCGCCCCGTTGAGGATTACCGTGTGTATCGGTTTCTCCTTCGGCGGGGAAAGTTTCACATGCGTGGGGAATGTTGCTCCGCCCATACCGACAATTCCCGCCTCGGCGACGATGTTCCTTATATCTTCCGGCGACAGGTTCTGCCAGTCGGGATGGGGTTCAAGTTCCTCGGCGGGGGTGTCCTCGCCGTCGTTCTCTATCACGATTGCCTGCGAATAACTGCCCAGAAAGTGCGGGATTTTGTCAATGGTCTTGACCTTCCCCGAGACCGGCGAGTGGATGTTGGCGGAAACAAACCCTGCCGCCTCGGCGATTTTCTGCCCCTTTTTAACCACATCGCCTCTTTTGACAATCGGTTTTGCCGGGGCGCCTATGTGCTGCGACAAAAGGACATAGACCACCTCCGGCGCCGGCAGACGCTCTATCGGTTTGTCCTCGGTGTAATGCTTGCTTTCCGGGGGATGAACTCCGCCTTTGAAGGTTATCGCCATTGCGTTCTCCTCCGCTGGACTTTTTGGGAAAATAAGCGACCGTCCCCGCCGACGCAAATGTTTTTTGCCAGCCATTTCAGAGCAAACGCTGTGAGGCGTCAATCCAGCCAACTTTTCCCCGTTCCTCGTTATCTCTATCCAAAAACCGCTTACATTCCCGGGCGAGCGGTTGAAATCGTTCACATTCTTGGGCGAGCGATTGAAATCGCTCGCTGAACCCTTTTTCTAAACCCAAACTCCGGGCTTTTCGGATGTCAAAGGAATTTCGCCCCTATGACATCCCGTCAAAATCGCTTGAAATCCTGTGAAAATTTTTGTAAATCTATTTAAACCAAAGTCATCAAAGGGGGAAGTTATGATTAAAAGTTTCGCCGAGATTATTGAGCAGGCAAAGGGCGCCCGCAAAAGGAACCTCGCCGTTGCGGATGCCGCCGGGGATGCCGTGGTGGAAGCCCTCGCTGAGGCGGAAAATATGGGAATTATAAAACCCTACCTCGTCGGCGACCCGGAAAAAATAGAACCTCTCGTGGAGAAATATAAACTCACGGACTATCAGATTGTTCCGGCTGCCGAGCCCGAGGAAA
>JAMOPH010000299.1 GCA_027064665.1 bacterium
AGCCACCCCGGTGGGACCGGGAAAAAGTGAACTTTCGCCCGAGACGATGAGCGCAAAAATCTTTTTGCCCGCAGAATACAAAATTTTGACGCCGGCGAAAAACACCACCACGCCCACTATGGCGGTCGCAAGAGTCTCAAATTTCTCGTGCCCGTAGTCGTGGGATTGGTCCGGAGGGCGGCGGGAAATTTTTAGACTCACCAGAACCACGATGTCGGTCAAAAAGTCCGAGAGCGAATGCACCGCATCGGCGACCATAGCGCTGCTTCTGCCCACAATGCCGGCGGCGAATTTGAGCAGGATGAGTATCCCGTTGACGACCATCCCCACGATGACTGTCCGGGATGCCGCGGCGGGAACACCGCAGTGGCGGTGTTCAATTTCGGTGTGCGGTTTGCTCATACACTCAACAAAATCCGCCATAAAGTTAGATAGTCAAACAAAAATTTTGGATTTTTGAAAAATTTTGTGGAATTTCCTTGCCAGAAATTTGCGGAAAAATATCTTTTGGCGATGAGACCCGAAATCAACATAGATGACACTCTGGGTTACCGGAACAAGGTCTTTGCCCATCCGTAAATGCGCGCCTGCCCGCACGGGTTTGTTGCTGACGACCCCATTTTTCTATCATAAATCAATCAAACAGGAGGAACCAATATGCGCAAAAACGCTTTGTCCCGGGAGGAAGTCAGAAAAATAACGCCCCAGCAGGTTCACGAGGTCATAGGCAGGACGATGCTTGCCGATGGCTTCCCCATCGTGGTTGACCTGAAAAAAAGCCAGGGGATGTATCTGTATGATGCCCGCGAGGGGAAGTATTATCTGGACTTTTTCAGTTATTTTGCGTCGTGGGCGCTGGGGCACAACCATCCCAAGATGGAGGACCCCGAATTTCTGGAAAAACTCCACGAGGTCGCCAAGCACAAGCCCTCAAATTCGGATTTCTACACCGTTGAGATGGCGCAGTTTGTGGCGACATTTGAGCGCGTCGCGATGACCGATGATTTCAGGTATCTGTTCTTCATAGACGGCGGCGCGCTGGCGGTGGAGAACGCCCTCAAAACCGCCTTTGACTGGAAAGTCCGCAAAAATATCGCCGCCGGCAAGGGCGAAAGGGGATATAAGGTCATCTACTTCAAGGATGCTTTCCACGGCAGGTCGGGATACACGCTGACGCTGACCAACACCTTTGACCCCAACAAGACAAAATTTTTCCCGAAATTCACCGATTGGCACAGGATAGAAAATCCGAAAATCACATTTCCGCTTGAGGGCGAAAATCTCCGCAAGGTTGAGGAGGCGGAAAAGCGCGCTGTTGAGCAGATGGAAAAGATTCTGTCGCAGGAGGCAGACGATGTCGCGGCGATTATAATTGAGCCTATTCAGGCGGAGGGCGGAGATAATCATTTCCGCGGGGAATTTTTCCGTCAACTGCGCCGTCTGGCGGACGATTACGATGTTATGCTGATATTTGACGAGGTCCAGACCGGAATTGGGCTGACCGGGAAGATGTGGGCGTATGAGCATTTCGGCGTGGTGCCCGATATCATCTCCTTCGGCAAGAAGGCGCAGGTGTGCGGGATTATGGTCGGTCCGCGGGTGGACGAGGTCCCCGACAATGTGTTCAAGGTCTCCTCGCGAATCAACTCCACTTGGGGCGGAAATTTGACCGATATGGTCCGTTCGCAGAGAATTTTGGAGATAATTGAGGAGGACAACCTCGTCCAGAACGCCGCGGAGGTCGGCGAGTATCTTCTGAATAAACTGCTGGAACTTCAGGCGGAGTTCCCGGACAAGATATCCAACACCCGCGGTCGCGGTCTTATGTGCGCCTTTGACCTGCCCAACTCCGAACTCCGCGACAAACTGCGCGAGGAAGTGTTCAAGCGTGGATGTATAATTTTGCCGTGCGGGGAGAAATCTATTCGGTTCCGTCCGGCGCTTGTGTGCCAGCGCGAGGATGTGGACAAATGCACGGCAATTATATATGATGCGCTGAAGTCGCTGGATTGAGCGAGATTTTTATAATCGTCGTTAAAGATCTTCTTCGGGCGCCGGAAGGCGCCCTTTTTGTTGGAGAGTTTACCTAAATAGTATCCAGTTATCGGTAGTTAAGTTGGGTTGGGTGGAGGAAGTAGTTTTTCGGGGGTTGGTGGGAAGGATAAACGAGCCAGCAGACGAGGTATCTGTTGGCTTTTCGGCGTCCTTTGGATTAGATTTTGTTTGGCGGGAAGCGGGGCTTTTGAAAAAGCGGAAACGCAAGCGTGTTCGGAAGAAAGGATGCAGGTGGAAGGGGAAACTTGCGCCCTTTGAGTTAGTGCAGGTGGGCACGAAAGACCTGTCGGATGTCCCAGAGTTTTGGCGTTTGCGGAAAGAGTTGGGACTTCCGCGCTGGCAGTTCAGTTTCCGGGATGTGGCAACAGGGCTTGTTTTCTAAGGCGATATGCTATCAGGCATATTTCAACATATTGCGCAAAAACCGCGGAAGATGTGGAAAGACACCACTTGAGTTGCTCAGAGCACATTATCCTGAGGCGCCGGTCCACATAGCAACACTGCCCCCTGTGGATGTATCCCGCTTCATCCAACTCCCAATCCCTGGATACCATATTGGTAAAGCGGTCAGTTCCCTGCGGCAAAAGAACTTGCAAATTCCAGCGCATATTCTAATTTTAGCAATATGGAAAAACTCACGGTTGAAAAATTTTACAACGACCGCAAAAGTGCGCTGGAGTTAATACTGCTTGCCGGTGCAGGAGGGCTTTCAAAGCCCATAGAGTCCCGCGAGGTTCAGCGCCCGAGTATGGCGCTTATGGGATGGTATGAGGGATTTGCCGCCCAGAGGATTCAGGTAATCGGCAGAACGGAAATTACCTATCTCCAGCACCTTGACCAGAAGCAGTTGAGGGAAACTCTTGAGAAACTGTTCAGTTATCGGGAAATCCCCTGTGTGATAGTCAGCAAGGGAATTATCCCGCCGCCTGTGATGCTTGATGTAGCCGATAAAGCCAATATCCCTCTTTTCTCCAGCAAACTTGCCACGGTTGACCTGATGAGCAAATTAGCCAACTGGCTTGATGTCCAGTTTGCCCCGCGGATATATATCCACGGGACTATGGTTGATGTCTATGGAGTTGGGATGCTCTACACCGGCAAAAGTGGAATAGGCAAGAGCGAGTGTGCGCTTGATTTGGTGGAGCGCGGGCATCGCCTCGTCGCCGATGATGTGGTTGAACTGCGGCGCCAGTCGGAAAATGTCCTGATAGCATCAGGAACCAACCTGCTGGGGCATCATATGGAAATCCGCGGCGTGGGAATTATTGATATTGAAAAACTTTTCGGCATCCGCGCAATCAGGATGCAAAAGCGCGTGGAACTTGAGGTTAAACTGGTTATGTGGGAGGAACTTTCCGACTATGAACGCATCGGGATGGAGACCAAAACCACGACAATTCTGGGAGTTGAAATTCCTCAGGTTATAATTCCTGTCTCGCCGGGGAAAAATCTCACGGCAATTTCTGAGGTCATCGCTATGGACTTTATGCTGAAGGTCTATGGCGAAAATGTCGCCAGCACCTTCGTGGAGCGCCTCAACGAGGAAATCAAGCGCAAATCGCGAGCAAGGGAATATCTCAGGGAAGATATGGAATGAACAGGATGCAGAAATTCTTTTTCAGCGTGGCGGATTTCTTTGAACTGGGATGGAAAATTATTAAAAGTCTTTTCTATCCACCCTACTATTTTGAAGACACGGTGAACCAGATGTATACCATCGGGGTGGAGTCGTTTCTAATAGTAGGAATGAGCAGTTTTTTCACCGGGATGATTCTCGTTCTTCAAACTGGGCACGAGTTGGCTGTGTTCGGCGCAAAGATGTATGTTGGAGCGCTGGCGTCGGTCTCGCTGGTGCGGGAATTGGGTCCGGTTCTTACAGGAATTGTTGTCGCAGGAAGAGTGGGTGCAGGAATCGCCGCAGAATTAGGCTCTATGAAGGTCACCGAGCAGATTGATGCCCTCAGGGCTATGGGCACCGACCCCATAAAGAAACTGGTCACCACCAGATTCTTAGCGGGGCTTGTGGTGGTCCCGGCGCTGGCTGTCTTAGCCGATGGTCTCGGAATTCTTGGCGGATTATTCGTCGCCAACGCCACCTTCGGAATATCCCCTCAATCCTTCTGGAAAACCGCTATACAAGTGCTGGATATAAACGACCTGATTATGGGCATAATAAAACCCTTCGTGTTCGGCGCACTTTTGATATGGGTTGCCTGCTATAAGGGTCTGACCACCGAGGGCGGCACCGAGGGCGTTGGAAAGTCCACCACGCAATCGGTGGTCATTTCATCAATTATCATCCTCATCGGCGATTACTTTGTAAATCAGGTCCTGATTTGGATTCTCAACATTTGAGGAAATATGATTGAGATAGTGGATGTGAAAAAAAGTTTCGGCGAGCAGAAGGTTCTGCGGGGGGTCAACCTGACAATCTCAAAGGGCAAAACCACCGTCATTCTGGGACAATCGGGCTGTGGCAAAAGCGTCCTGCTGAAAGTCATACTCCGCCTTCTCCCCCTTGATGAGGGGAAAATCATAATTGACGGCGAGGACACCTCGGATTATTCCGAGCGTGAGATGATGCCAATCCGCCGCAGAATCGGGATGCTGTTTCAGGGGGCGGCGCTGTTTGACTCTATGACCGTCTGGGAAAATGTGGCATATCCCTTGTTAGAGCACGGCAAAACCGACGACTTTGATGAGATTGACCGCCGGGTTATGGAACTTCTGGAGTTCGTGGGGATGGAGGATGCAGCCAACAAACTTCCCGGGGAACTCTCCGGCGGGATGAAAAAGCGGGTGGCGCTGGCAAGAGCGTTGGTGACAAACCCGGATTTCATATTCTACGATGAGCCCACCACCGGACTTGACCCAATCACCGCATCACGCATAAACCAACTGATTCGCCGGACGCAGAAGAAATACCACACCACCTCGGTGGTGGTGACCCACGATATGGTCAGTGCGATGACCGTGGGGGATTATTTCGCATTTCTGCACGATGGGAAAATTGCCTTTGCTGGCACCCGGGAGCAACTTCTTTCATCGGAGGTGCCGCAGTTGAGGGAATTCCTTGCCGAGGCTGTGCCCAGAGAATATCTTGAGAGGTTCCTTGGGGCAAAACGCTAACCCAACCCGGAGGATGATATGAGAAAATCTATAATACTGGCGGCGGTCGCAGTTTTGTGGATAGTGCCGTCCGGGGCGTGGTTTCTGGTGCCGATGGCATACTATGACGGTCAGGATTCGCTGACGATTTATGGTGCGCTGGGTTTCGGCGACACGACAAAATACTGTGCGGCAGAACTCCGCTATGCGCCGCCATCTGAGGCACTGCGCGCAGAACTCACCCTGCGCCTTCCGCTGATGGGCGAGGGAACCCTCATAAACGCCCGATACACAAAAGCCACCACTCCAGACCCGCGGAAACCATCTATTTACCTCGCCGATGAGGACACCACTTTAGAAAATCTCACCGAAAAAGTTGAGGAAAAATTTGTAAAACTGTCCCAATCCTACAAAGCCGGGATATCCTCGGACTGGGGGATATACTTCAAACTCGCCGATGGGCGATACATAAGCGATTACAAACTCTCCCAATACGGCGGATGGGAACAGAGTCCTGAGACCACGCGCGCGACATACATCAGCGGGGGGCTGTGGTATGGGCACGACGACCGCGGCGGCAGTTTTGACCCGGAGAAGGGGTATTATTTCAACATCTCGGTGGGGGGGACATATCTTGTGCAGGACACACTTGACGCCGACTATGTTGACGCGACGACGCGTTCGGGGAAACTGGGCCTTGACCTGTTTGTGGAGCAGAGGGTATATACTTCTACAAACAATCTTCCGATAGAGATTCCGCTTTTGACGGCGCACGCGCCCACGGTTATGGCGGTGCGCACCGCTGTGGGATATCAGGGGGTTAAGTTCGCGCAGGGCGGGGCGTTCCGCGCCGGCGACCTTGATTTTTTCCGCGGTGTCCCGCCCAGAAAACTTTCCGGATACGCATTTTACCTGTTAGCAATAGATTTCAGAATCTGCCCGGTCAAAAGGATGTATACACCGGTGACTGTCCTGCACAAGATAGCGCCCTCGCTTGTGCCCGATGCCCGCGCCGATATCCAGATAACGCCGTTTGTGGACATAGGCAGAATCTACGGCTCCGCAGTGGACAAACAAATCTACTCCTACGGCGGCGGGCTGGCGCTCAAGTTCTCCGAGGTTCTCATCCCGCGGTTTGATGTGGCATACTGCCCCCAGTTCGGGCATCTTACCACATATTTCTCAATCCGTCATCCGTTCTGAAGATTTGCCGCCGGGATGGAAATAGAGCACCGACGAGCCCTCGGGCAGATTCAGGTGGCGGGCGACCACCTCGCATTTTACCGTCATCACGAAAAATATCGGGCGGGGGGCATCGTTTAGGGTCTCGTAGTTCCCCTGCCCCTTTGAGATTACCACATCGGCGGAGTTGAATATCTCTAAAAATTCCGGGGAGACCTCATCCATAAGAATCCCGGGGGCATCGCTGCCGGTGGAGATTATTGTGGCGACCTCGTCAATCCGCGACCGGACGGCATCCTTATATGTAGCGTCGTTGATTGTGGGACCACCGCGCACGGAGAAGAAAATCCCCGCCCCCGGATACACCCGGCGCAGGGTTTTCATCATAGCGAAATCAAACACGGTTTCGCCGGCGTTGTCCCCGAGGACCAGAATTTTCCTGGCATCGGCAAGTGCGGATTTTAGTTGGTCTATATCCCAGCGGCGGTGTTTGAGGGTGAGGGCATCCTCAAGGACTTTGTGGACATTTTCCACGGTTTTGCGGGCGCCGAGGTCAATTATATTCCCCGCCGCGGCGACGCGCATAGCGGCATCCACCGGGTCCCGCGCGTCATCTATATACCCCTCCATAAACGGAAGCATCCTGAGGGCAAAGTCTATGTGTTCCCGCTTGACCCACTCATATGGGTCGCGCTTGCCGGAGATTTCAGCGACGAGGGAATATATCATATTCCCGGTCTTCGGCGGCGGGTCTGAAAGTTGGATATCCTTTATCTTCCCGCCGATTATCCGAAGAAGTTTCAGGGTTTGTTCATCGTCTAATTGAGCAATTCTTGCCGCCCTCAGCGCCTGCGACATAAAACAGGGTATGCATTCTAAATACGACCTCATAGGTTCAACCTCGGGTTCGCAGTATTCCAACTTCTACAACGCTTTCTAACCGCCTACTTTCGTCCACGAATTCCCAACCGAATTGGAAATTATACTACACTCCTCCGAACCTTCTCTCCCTGCCGGCGTAGTCTAATATCGCCTTGCAGAATTCTATTTCGTCAAAATCGGGCCAGAGGACAGGGGTGAAATACAGTTCCGTGTATGCGGTCTGCCACAGAAGATAATTTGAGAGGCGAAGTTCCCCGCTGGTGCGGATTAGAAGTTCCGGGTCGGGGATACCGGCGGTGTAGAGATGCTGTTCAAACAGCGCCTCATCTATATCCTTCGGGGAAATCTCGCCGGATTTGACCTTTTCGGCAATTTTTTTTGTCGCATCCACGATTTCAGCGCGCCCGCCGTAGTTGAGCGCAAGATTTAGCAGAAGCCTCTTTCCGCCGGCGGTCTTTTTCATCACATACGAAAGCGCCTTTCTTTGCGGCATAGGAAGTCCAGCGAACCTGCCGATGACATTGAGCCGCACACCGTTTCGAACGAGTTCATTAAGTTCGCCAAGTGCGGTGTCACGCAGAAGGTTCATAATGGTTTTGACCTCATCGCGGGGACGCTTCCAGTTCTCGGTGGAGAAGGCATAAAGCGTCAGGATTTTGACGCCGACATCGGGGGCAAACCGGACAACTCTTTTTACTGCCGCCACACCGGCGCGATGCCCCTCGGGGCGCGGAAGCCCCCTCCGGCGCGCCCAACGACCGTTGCCGTCCATTATTATCGCTATATGGACCGGAACCCTCTCCCGCGGAAGAGACTTTATTTTCTCAACCAGTTGCTCCAGATTTGTGCTCTCTGTTCCCATCAATACTCCTTCTTTCGGAGAACATTTTTCTTATCCCTCGCCAAACAGGTGCGGTTTTTGCCTAAGGATTTCGCACGATACAGGGCGGTATCAGCCGCCTTGAGCAGTTCTTTCGCATTTTTCCCATCCTCGGGGTATACAGCCACTCCGAAGGAAGCGGTGACTTTCTGCAGCAGTTTCTCCCCGCTCTGCTTTTCAAACTGGGTGCGAATTCTTTCGGCAACAGCATAGGCTTCCTCAACGGAAGTCTCCGGCAGGATGATGGCGAACTCCTCGCCGCCATACCGCGCCGGGATATCCACATCCTCGCGGATATTCGTCACTATCACCTGCGCGAAAAGTTGAAGAACTTTATCCCCCTGCGGATGCCCGTAAGTGTCGTTGTAGTTTTTGAAATTGTCCAGGTCGGCGAAAATCAGCGCCAGAGGGTGTTTCAGCCTGCGCGAACGCTTGACCTCTTTCTCAAGCGTGCTCATAAAAACGCGGTAGTTGAACAGCCCAGTCAGACCATCAGTGGTGGCAAGGGATTCAAGTTTCTCATACAGCATAGCATTGGTGATAGCCACGGCAAGTTGAGAGGCAAAAAGTTGAAGAATCTGCTCATCCGTTTCGTCAAAGGCGTTGAGTTTTTCGCTTTCCACATCAAGGACTCCTAAAACCTTTCCGCGGTATTCAATGGGCACCGCAAGCGCCGACTTTGCCCCCTTAAATCCCGGCACGAACAGCGGGAACTGAGAGACATCAGGGACTATCAAAGGCTTGCGGGTAGCCGCCACAACACCAACAATCCCCTCCTGACCGACTTTGAGCCGAAACTCGTCAACTTTGTGGTCCATAAGTCCGGCAAACGCCTTGAGAATAAGATACTCCCCGCTTTTATCAACCAAAAACAGCGCCGCACTGGTGTATTTGAAGGTGTTGCGGAGGATGTCCATAATTTTGCGATACAGCCGTGATGGGTCCAGAATTGAGTTTATTGTGGTGCTGACATCAAGAAGGGTTTTCCTTATGCGAAGTTCCTCCTCAATTGAGCGGCGAATTTCAATGTTTTCCAGCGCCGAGGCAATCTGGTTTGACAGGGTTCGTGCAAAGCGCCTGTCCTCCTGGTCAAAGGCGTATTCCCGCCCCGACTCAATCACAAGCACTCCCGCAACCTTATCGTGCCTTCTAATCGGGACAGCAACAACCGACTTAGTCCGAGGATGAAATGTGAAAATTCTTTTCCTTCTGCGCTCCTGCGCCACATTGTTGACTATAACATACTGCCCTGATGCCGCCACTTTCCCCACAAAACCACCATCCTCACCTATTTTGTATCTTACCCCCTGGAACTGGGGGTCGCTGAGTCCGCACTGGGAAAGCACATACAAAGTTCCCGTATTGGACTCGGTCAAAAGCACG
>JAMOPH010000300.1 GCA_027064665.1 bacterium
TTGCCCTCCACCTTGCTTGAAATCGTCCGGGAATTTTGGTGGAGTGTTAATCCCGGGAGAACCCAAAACTGCCGGGGGCGGGACTTGAAGGGGCGTTGCCCCTACTTTATTGCGGGTTCAAATCCAGATTTACGCGAAGGTTTTAATGGGTTTTTGAATAAATCAGGTTTTCCGGGAAAAATAAAAATTTGCCGGGGGCGGGACTTGAAGGGGCACTGCCCCCGCTTTATTGCGGGTTCAAGTCCGGATTTGCGCGGAAGTTTTAATGAGGTTTTGAATAAATCTGGTTTTCTGGGGAGAATAAAAAACTGCCGGGGGCGGGACTTGAACCCGCACGGGGGAAACCCCACATGGCCCTCAACCATGCGCGTCTGCCAAATTCCGCCACCCCGGCGTATGCGAAAGGATGTCAATTTTGCTTGCGCCCGCGCAAATCTCAAAATATCTTTGCATCGGACTTTGTCAAGATATTTTTGGGGGAAGTATGCTGCGAGTTATGATTTTCATTGACGGGAGCAATTTCTACCACGGGATGCGGGATATCCTCGGCAGAGTGAATGTGGATTACAGAAAACTGATAGAGAAACTCACCCGAAGACGCTATCTGGTGCGGGCTTATTATTACACCCCCATTATCAACCGTGAGGAGGCGGAGGAACAGTTCCACTCCCAGCACAGGTTTATCACCTATCTTTCGGACATTCCCTATGTTCAGGTCAAATTCGGCAAGTTGGTGCGTCAGGGCGAGGCGCTGGTGGAAAAGAGCATTGATGTGCGGCTGGCGGTGGATATGGTTCGCTATGCGGCGATGGGATATTACGATGTTGCGGTGCTCGTCAGCGGCGACGGCGACTTTGTCCCGGCGGTTGAGGCAGTTAAGGAGATGGGCAGGCAGGTGGAATGCGTCTTTTTCCCCGAGGAGACGGCGACAGTTCTCCGCCAGACCGCCGATGTCTTCGTTGAACTAAATCGTTACTTTCTTTCCGATTGCATAATTCAAAGGCAACCAGAACAACAGGGGGATGAAAGATGAAAATAGCGCTCGGCTCCGACCACGCTGGGTTTTTTCTGAAGGAATATCTGCGGGACAGACTCAAAAGCGAGGGCTTTGATGTGGTTGACCTCGGCACACATTATCCCGACCCGGCAGATTATCCGATTTATGCGCAGAAAGTCGCCCGAACTGTGCTTGCCGGCGAGGCAGATTTCGGGGTGCTAATATGCAAAACCGGACTGGGGATGTCCATCGCCGCAAACAGATTCAAGGGTATCCGTGCCGGGCTGTGCCTCACTCCCGAATACGCCGAGATGGCTCGCAGACACAACAACGCTAATATCATCTGCTTCGGCGCCGGATATATAGATAAAAACGAGGCGTATGATATTCTAATGAAGTTTCTCAACACTCCCTTTGACGGGGACAAGCCCGCAGGTGCACGCCACAAACGCCGTGTGGAACTGATAGATAAAACTGACTGATTAGAGCAGAATATAGAACCCGTGGTCAAATTCCACCTCGGAAAGGGAGCGGAGTTTTTTGAAGTGGGCGATAAGTTTTGCAAGAACCTGCTCCACATCGTCGGTGGAACGCACCACCACGGGGATTTTGCTGTATTTTTCCTTGAGTTTTTTGAAATTCGGCGAGGGCTGTCCGCTGACTATAACCTGCCTGTCCTCAAGGACCTTTGCGGCGGCGGTAAGTTTTTCCTCGCTCCCGTGCCCCTGCTCGTCTAATTTCTTGATCGGGTTCTCCTTACTGCCCTCAAACACGCTCTCG
>JAMOPH010000301.1 GCA_027064665.1 bacterium
ACCGAACTCAACCAGCCAGATTCCGCCATAAGCGCCTATCGGCAGATTTTAGAGAAATATCCGAACGATTCGCTGGCGCCCAAGGCGGCGTATTCTCTCGGCTGGGTCTGGGCGAACAAAAAGAAGGATTACGACAAAGCCGACACGATTTTCGCCGAACTTTTGAAAAAATATCCCAACAGCGATTATGCCGCCGGAGCGGCAGAGTATTTCAAAAGCCGGGGCGGGTCGCTGGATTCTCTGGGGTCAAAAAATGTGGAGTATTACTTCGTCAAGGCGGAGGAGTTCTGGCTGACATACGGCTATCTGGATTCGGCGCTGTATTACTACCAACTTGTGATTGACTCGTTCCCGAACAGCCAGTGGACACCCAAGGCTATGGCTGCCCGTGCTGAAATTCTGGCGGATATGGGCAGAGTTGAGGAGGCGAAGCAACTGTATGCGGAAATCTCCGAGCGATTCCCCGGCACGCCGTATGATTCTCTTGCCAAGGTCAGGTTGGGCAGGGCGAAGGTTGAGGTCGCCCGGAGGACGAAAAAGCCCACCAGTGGCGAACGGCATTACGCCAGTGCAGATTCGTCAAAGAACTCTTCTGAAGAGCCCGACACCATAAGGGGGACAATTGACAATCTTCCCCGGGCACCAAGACCCATAAAGCGAATTTTGCTGTTCTACCCCGAGCAGGAGTGGTCCTCACGGCTACAGGGAAAAAAGGTCCGCATAAAAATCAAAATTGACCCGTTCGGGAAAGTCACCGATGCCCAACTGCTTATGTCCTGCGGAAATCCCGTGATTGACGAGGCGGCGCTTATGGCTGTCAAAAAGGCGGAATTTGACCCCTCGCAGATTGATATCACTCTGTTCAACAAGTGGATGCTGATAGAAATTCCGGTGACCAAGCCCGCACGGGCATCCGACTGGGATATGCAGTGATTTTTGATGATGTGTAGCAACTTTTGGAGGCACAGTATGGGAGCGAAATTTATGTTTATCCTCGGTGCGATGGCGATATTGACTGTCATTTTCGCCGGGGAGGATTCCCTTCGTGTGCAGAGGGAGTATGAAATTCTGTTTGAGGGAAAATATGATGGCGCACTGCCAATCAAAAGCGGCACGCCGATGCTTTTAGACATTATCAAAAATCGGCGGTATCTGACGCAGAGCCAGTGGGAGCGTGTCCATCAGAAGATGCTGACCAGACCTGTGCGGGATTCGTATTACGACACCCCCGAGGGGCATTTCAAGATTCACTACAACGCCAGCGAGGTGGACACCCATTATGTCCGCAGGTGCGGGGAGTTCTTTGAGAGGGCGTGGAGCGTTGAGGTGGATTCACTGGGATTTCTGCCACCGGTCCCCGATGGAACCCGGGGCGGAGACTCACGGGTTGATGTGTATATCACGCATTTTCCCTATGCTATCTACGGCTGCACAACACCCGATGACGGCGGCGACGGTCCTGCACCGTGGAACGATGTCTCCGCATATATTGAGGTCAACACCTCGTATGAGGGTTTTCCCTCAAATGATGACCCGGAGGGTTCCGCTTGGGGAGCGTTCAAGGTCACCTGCGCCCACGAGTTCTTCCATACCGTTCAGATGGCTTACGACTACAACGAAGAGGTGTGGATGCTTGAGATTGCCTCGGTCTGGATGGAAGATATCGTCTATGATTATGTCAACGATTATTACAACTACCAGCCTTATTTCTTCAACAGTCCGTGGGTGTCAATAATGACCTACGACGGCACCCACGAGTATGCCTCGGCACACTGGTTCCACTATTTGAGCGAAAACTACTCCGCCGAGGCAATAAAGGCGATTTTCAACAAAATGATTTACGCCGACGGTCTTGCGGCAATCGCCGAGGGACTTGACTCCCTCGCCGGACTGGACCTCAACCGGGAATTTATGACCTTTGCTGCGTGGAACTATCTGACCGGTTCCCGGGCGGACTCGTTCCACTATGAAGAGGGGGCAAACTACCCGGAGATATATGTAGAGGACTATATCACTACGCTGCCCTATACATTTTTGCCCCCCACGGCGCACAGACCGGCATCATACGGGAGCAACTATGTTGCTTTTGTTGAGGGTCTTGCCGATGCGGTGCACATAGAACTTTCGGGGGACCCCGGCGCCCGGTGGCACTATGCGGTGATTATTCCCGGCGACACGGCGCAAATTCTGTTCCCCGACGACAGCACGGGAAATTTCTATGTTGGCGGGAAAGCGTTTGCCGTGGCAATTTTCCCGGCGGGGACATTCTCCCCATCGGCGCACTACAATTACACTCTGACGGTGAGCGAGACCACACTTGGCTTTGTCGCCGACGCCGGCGATGATATCTATCTCTGCTACGGCGACACCGCGATTTTGGGGGGAAGTCCCTCTGCCTGCGGCGGCACGGAACCCTATCGGTATCTCTGGCGTCCGGCGTATGGGCTTTCCGATTCTGCGGCGGCGAATCCGCTGGCGGCACCCGATACGACCACACTCTATCATCTTACGGTGATTGACGCCGCCGGCGACACGGCGCAGGATTCAATCCGGGTGATTGTTGACCTGCCGCTTTCGGTCTCAATCTCAACGCAGGAGACGATTGTGGTCGCCCGGGGCGACACTTTTGCACTTGAGGCGGAAATCTCCGGCGGAACTCCGCCCTATCAATACGAATGGTATCCGCACGAACTGTTTGAGAACCCGCAGGATTCGGTTCAGACCATCGTTGCCGAGTCAACGGTGACCGTGTGGCTTGAGGTGTCGGACTCTTTCGGTTGTGCTACTGCTGATTCGGTGGTTATAAGCCTAACAGACGGAGTATGTGAAAAGCCTATGCCGGGAGCGGTTCGCCTTGAGGCGTATCCAAATCCGTTCAATCGGGCGGTAAAAGTAATCCTGCCCCACAGCGGGCACCTGACGATATCCTCTGTGGATGGGAGAGTGATATTTGCCGGGCGGGTGAAGGCGGGCGAGTTCCTCTGGCGCCCGGGCGGTAAAATTTCGGCGGGAATTTATATAATTCGCCTCGCAAATATGACAAAAAGAGTTCTGTATATTCCATAAATAGCGAATGAAAACGAACACTTCGCTCAAGTATATCACAGATATCGGGAGACAAATCTGGTGGATTTTACTAATTGGGTTTATTATTAGGCTTGTGTTTGCCATTTCGGTGAGTCCTGTCCTGTTTTCCGACCCAAGTTGGTATTATGCTACTGCAACATCTCTGGCATCTGGCGATGGATTTTCGTTTGAGGGGAAACCTACTGCGTATAGAACTCCGGGTTTCTCGTTTATAGTCTCTATACTTTTTAGAATTTTTGGACAGCATATCAAAATTGTCTATGTGTATAATGCCCTGATAGGCGTATTCATTTTGTGGCTAACTGGAATCATTGCATCGTTTTATACCCAAAAATGGAAAACAGTAGTTCTACTGCTCGCACTTTACCCGGAGCATATTCTATATACTAATGTTTTCGCCACCGAATTAACTTTCCAGTTCTTTCTACTTCTATGGTTTCTGTGCAAAGATAAGACGATTTTTGATGGCATTTTCATCGCACTATCGGCATATGTGAGACCTGTTTCCCTTTTGCTACCAGTATTTTTTGCAATATTTGACAGGAATTCAAGAAGAAAATATATATTCGCCGCACTTATAGGTGCATTTTTGATGTCGCCCTGGATAATTAGAAACTCACATACTATTGGGAATTGCTCATTATCTACGAATTTCTGGGTGAACCTATGGATTGGTAACGGTGCTCAATCCGACGGCGGATATTTTAACCCTCCCGACCCGCCGACGGACAAAGAAACCGAAGCAGAAAAGTGGTTTAGAAAACAACTAATAGATGACCTCAAAGATAACCCCCTGCATCCAATTATAATACTTCCCTTAAAGGCAGTTCATTTCTGGATACCGGTTCTAACACCCGTGTCCTGGGCACTGAAAGGTGTGGTTCCACGAAACTTCAAAATTGCAATCGCCGTTATTCTAACAATATTGAATGTAGTTCTTTTGATTTTCGCCGCTAAACCCATCATAAAAAGGCGTGCCCCCCGCGAAATAGTTATTATAATTGCCTACTTCTGGCTCGTATATATGCTATTTTTTGGCGCCGACAGATTTAGATTCCCCATCCTGCCGTTTCTGCTCATCCTCGCCCTTCTGTGAATCGCTTGCCCCCGCCACCGCAAGGGGGTCAATCGGCTTGCCGTTGTATCTGACTTCGTAGTGAATATGGGGATTTCGCGCCCTGCCGGTGTGTCCGCTGTATCCTATTATGTCGCCGCGACTTACGGGCATACCCACAGAGGCGTTCGCCGCCGAAAGATGCGCATAGACCGTGTGATAACCATTCAGATGGTCTATATCAACAAAAATCCCGTAGTCGTCCGAGGTGTCCACCGCGGCGACTATGCCGTTGGCGGTGGCGCGCACCGGTGTTCCCTCCGCCACAACTATATCCACCCCGGAATGCGGCTTTTTGAATATCCCGCCGGTCTCGCCGAACCGCGCAGAAATCACCCCCTCCGCCGGCAGACCATCGGGAATATACGCCTCTATCCGCCATTGGTGCTCAAGATAATCCCCGAGTTCGGGAATCCCCCGATTGGGCAGGAAAATGTCGCTCTTTTTCATCGCCTGCGGGATATACTCTCTGCGCTCAAACTCACTTTTGCCGCGGGTGGTCGCCACAAAAAGCGCCTGCTCCAGAAGTCTTTTCATCGCGCGAAGTTGCTCAAGTTCCTGCCTGAGGGTGTCGGCTTTTATGAGTGCCTCGCGCAGCCGCCGGTTCTCGGCGATTATCTGCCTCTGCGTCGCCACAGACCGCGCTATCACTATCCCGCCGACTATACCGCCCAAAAAGAAAAACCACCCCAGCACGATGACCACCACGGCGGCGGTCAACTGCCACTTTTTGAGCCTTACGGCAAAACTTTTCTGCTCCCCCTCCGGGGCGAAAATTATGGATATGTAGTTCCTGTGGGGCATTTATTCGCTCAAGCGTGAGATTATCTCCTTCAAATCATCGTCGGTGAAAAATTCTATCACAATTTTCCCCTTTTTCTTTCCCTTTTCTATCGTGACGCGGGTGCCTAATTCCATAGAGAGTTCCTCCTCAAGGGCAAGGATTTCGGGGGATTTAGTTTTCCGGCGGGCGCGGCGTTTTTTGTCCTCGCGCCCGTGAACCAAAAGTCCCAGCCGCTCCACCGAAAGCCCGCGCCGTGCCGCAAGTTGCGCAAGACGAACCTGCCGGTCAGGATCAGGCTCCTCCAAAAGCACTATCGCGTGCCCGGTGGTGATTTTCCGCTCCCGCAGAAGTTCCAGCACCTTGGGGGGAAGTTTCAGAAGGCGCAGGGCATTGGCAACCGCCGGACGGCTCTTGCCCACACGCCGCGCAATCTCCTCCTGCGTCATTCCGAATTTCTCCGCAAGAGTGCGGTATGCCTCAGCCTCCTCAACCGGGTCAAGGTCCTCACGCTGGAGATTTTCCACCAGCGCCAGAAAAACAAGTTGCTCGTCCGAGGGCTTCTCCGGAAGCACAATTGCGGGGATTTTCTCCATTCCGGCAAGTTTTGACGCCCTTATGCGCCTCTCCCCGGCGATTAACACATAATCCTCGCCGTCCCGGGCGACAAGTATCGGCTGAAGAACCCCCTGCGACTTTATTGATTCAGCAAGTTCCTCTAACGCCTTGGGGTCAAACTCCCGGCGCGGCTGGAACGGATTGGGCTTTACCCGCTCAATCGGGATTTCCTCAAGTTGCCCCGATTTTTCGCCGTATTCTAAAAGTTCCTCAACATCGCCCGGCAGAATTGCGTCAAGCCCTCTGCCCAAGCCTCTTTTTTTCTTATCCCTCGCCATCTATTATCTCCTGTGCCAGTGAAAGGTAGTTCTGCGCACCCTTGGACGAGATGTCATAAAGTATCACCGGCTTGCCGAAGGACGGCGCCTCCGCAAGCCTGACATTCCTGTGTATCACAGTTTTATAGACCTTGTGCCCGAAATAACTGCGAATCTGCTGCTCCACCTGTTTTGTCAGGTTCGGGCGGGGGTCATACATCGTCAGAAGAACCCCCTCAATTCTCAAACGGGGATTGAGTGTCTTCCGAATCCGGTTGAGGGTCATCAGAAGTTGCCCCAGCCCCTCAAGCGAGTAGTATTCGCACTGGATTGGAATCAACACAGTCTTTGCCGCCACCAAGCCGTTGATGGTCAAAATCCCTAACGACGGCGGGCAGTCTATTATTATGTAGTCGTATTCCTCCCGCAGGTTCTGGAGTCTTTCCCGAAGCAAAAATTCGGGCTTTTCAAAGGAACCCCTGCGCAGTTCAACCTGTGCGCCCACCAACCTAATGTGCGACGGCAGAACAAAAAGCCCCTTCAACTCCGGATACGGCACCACCGCATCGTTGATGTCCGCCAGCCCCAGAAGAACCTCATAGGTCGTGGGCTGAGTTTTTGAGACCTTTATCCCCAGCCCGGTGGTGGCATTCGCCTGAGGGTCAATGTCAACCAGAAGCACTTTCCGCTCTGCCACAGCCAGTGACGCCCCAATGTTGACCGCCGTGGTCGTCTTCCCAACGCCGCCCTTCTGATTGGCTATGGCGATTACTTTCCCCGCAATGTGTTTTTCCCGCTCCGAAGCCATATCTCCGAGTTTTTGTTCAATATATCCCCACCGGTGGCAAAAACAAGTTTTTGTTGAGGCAACTCCTTTTCGGAAAAACTTTACTCACCGGAATACTGACAATTCCCTACTTTTCCGATTTATTGAAGCGCATCGCGGTGCCCGCACCCAAACTTAAGTGGTGAATCTTTTAACGAGGACTTTCCGCCCGCAGGCAGTTAAATTCACACAGAGAAAGGGGAGTTTTTTCCCTTCTCCTTATGGGAGAAGGTGGTTCGCCGAAGGCGAACCGGATGAGGGCAACAATAGAAAATTCGCACAGGAGGTAAACTATGCCCAAAAAAATCGCAATGCTTGTGGGACCGAACTACGAGGACCTTGAGTTCTGGGTTGTGTATATGAGGATGCTTGAGGAGGGACACGAGGTCAAAATTGTGGGGATGAAAAAGGGCGAAGAGTATATCAGCAAGTCCGGCGGACTTAAAGTTGTGGCGGAATACGGCGCCGATGAAATTAACCCCGACGAGGTGGATGCGGTTCTCATTCCCGGCGGATACGCCCCCGACAAAATCCGCAGGGACCCAAACATCCTCAATCTGGTCAAAAAAGTCTACGAGCAGGGCAAGACAATCGGGATGATATGCCACGCCGGACAGGTGGGAATCTCTGCGGGAATTGTCAAGGGGCACAGAGCCACAGGCTCCGCCGGAATCAAGGACGACCTTATAAACGCTGGCGCCGAGTGGGTTGACGAACCGGCGTTTATTGACGGCAACATCGTCTGGGGGCGTGTGGTCAGGGATATCCCCGCCTACTGCAGACTTCTGGTGGAAAAACTCAAATCAGATTGATTCCCTTTCCCTCCGGCGCTATCTTTGATTTGTGAGGGGGATTGCAAAAATTTTGCCGATTTTTGTGGGGGTTGTCCTCGCTCTGCCGGAGCACAGAGAAATTCCACCCCGCCCCAAGGGAATTGACCCGGTTCCCTTTGCGGCGAGCGAGGTGATGGAGGATATCCCATACTCCAACGATTTTGAGTCAGATATCACCGGCTGGGTGGGCGACAACTCCCACGACCCATCCTGCATTGATTTGCCGCCAATTTCCTACTGTTCCGATATCCAGTGGCACCACCTGGACCATCCGGAGTTTGTTCAGGTTGCGCCGGACCTGTTCCCGGACCACATCAACCTGCCGGAGGAGGTCATTGACAGTATAGATGTGGCATATCTTCCCGAGGCGCACAGCGGCACCCACGCCTGGTGGTGCGGAAGTCTTGTCAACGGCACCTTTGTCGGCGACCCCTACGACCCCGACCTCACCACTCCTGTGGAATCCAACCCCTACGGCAACTCATACTGCTATATGGAGGCGTGGCTCGTATCCCCCATATTCAACACGGCGGGGTTCTCCTCGGTCTATATGTCCTTCTGGACCTGGTGGGAGGTTGAGTGCATTGACATCTACGCCTTTGATGTGATGGAGGTCTCCATCTCCGTTGACGGCGGTCCCTGGACACCGATAGACACGCTGAACCCGCCGTTCTCCCGCCTTCCCGGATGGCACGAGAACGATTCCTACTCCAGCGGAGGATACCTGTCCTACGGCAGATGGGTCCTTTGGACCTACGACCTTTCCGCATATGCCGGGCATCAGATTCAGGTGAAATTCCACTTTTACACCGTGGACCAGTTGTATAACGCCTTCCGGGGCTGGCTGATGGATGATTTCTACATCGGCGGGGGACCGGAGCACGGCGAACTTCAATGGGAAATCCACGCCCCCACAGAGATTTCCGCCGAGCACTGTCGCTTTTCGCCGAACCCCTTTGATGTGAACATCTCGGTGTGGAATTCCGGGGGCGAGTTGGTGCATTCTGTCTCGGCGGCGCTGATACTTCCGGGCGGACTGCATCTTGCCGGCGGGGACAGCATCGCAAATTTGGGGAATCTCGCCCCGGCGGAGACCGTCTCCGTATCGTGGCAGGTCCTCGCCGATGACACCATCGCAGGCACAAGATGTCTTACAATTCTCCTCACCTCGGCGGATTCGCTTCAGGGATACCGTGATAACTTTGAAAATCCCGACAGCGGGCTGTTTATCGGCGATGGCACAGGAACTTTTGACTACACCGATGTCTCAACGGTGGCGCCGCGGGGAACTCATCCGCCCTCGGGCGAGGGAATCGCCGGAATTCCCGCCTACGGCGGCGCATATCCCGAGGCTGGACAGTGGACCCTCACCACCCGTGAACCCCTTGATTTGACCGGATTCTCCGAGTGCTACATAAATTTCTGGCAGTGGGTTGATGTCCGTGAAAGCGGCACAGATATGACGGGAATTGACGGCGGAATGGTGGAAATCAATGTCAACGGCACCGGCTGGCAGCAGTTGGACGAGTTCGCCACAGGGATGCTGTTCCCCCGCTACGACGGCTACATAGAGAACACCGTGTCCAACCCGCTGGCATACAAACTCACCTACTGCCGTGATTCCGGCGGATGGGTCTTTGTGCAGAGCCACGATTTGATTTCAATGGGGTATTGTTCCCCCGGCGATTTGCTTGAGGTCCGCTTTCGGTTCGGCAGTGGCGCCTACTCGCCGGACCCGTCCACTTCAAACGGATGGTATATTGACGATTTCTCGTTGTCCTCAACGGGGCACCCCGTGGGACCGTATGAGATTTCGTGGTGCATAACATTCCCCGTGGTTGACCCGCCGAGGCTGACGATAATTCCTGACTCGGTGCACATCTGC
>JAMOPH010000302.1 GCA_027064665.1 bacterium
ATTGAGCGCACTCACAGCACCTATCCCGCCGACGGTTCGCCTTCACATCGTCCCGAGGCGCTGGCGAGCAACTACATCGTGTTCAATATCCCTGCGGGGGCATCGGGACCGTTCTCGGTCACCTTTGACGGCGCCGATGGCACAAACTGGATTGTCCAACTGGTCATCCCCGAGGGCACATCCTACACTGTGCACACAATTCCGCTCAATACCTATGGCTATGGTTCGTATTCAATTCCCGAGAGCGAGTATTCCGGGCATTCGGAGATTGTTATGATTGTGGGCAATGTGTCCACCAGCGGCGGCGGCGCAGATTACTCTTACCACGCCGATTTTGAGGAGATTGGACCCTCGTATGACCCGCCGAGGAATTTGGTTGCCGAAAGCGGGCACAGCGGCGAGGTTCCGCTTCACTGGGACCCGCCCATCGGCGGCGGTGTCGGCGGAACCACAGAACTTTCCCACGACGACGGAACGCCGATGTATTACCTTCCGTGGGATTTGACCTCCTACGGCGCCGGTCATGTGGACATTGAGGCGGTAAAATTCAACGCCTCAAGCGCCTGCACCCTCAAGCAAATCAAGGTCTATTTCAACGCCGACGGCAATGTGGTGTTCCACATATATCAGGACAACAGCGGTGCACCGGGGGATGATTTTCCCGGTTCGCCGTTTACCGCCTCGGTCACCGGCGGGGACTGGTGCACCATTGATGTCCCCGGCGGCGGGATTCCGCTCCCTGTGGGCGATTTCTGGATTGGATACGAGCGCACCGGCGACGAACTCTACTGTTATATGGACGCCGATACATCATCGCCCAATCCCAACTTATTCCACACCGACGACGGCAACTGGTATATGGGCATTGCGGACTATATGATTCGTGCTGTGGTGACAGCGCCCTCCACCGGGCTCACCGTGACCGGATACACGATTTACCGCTCCACCACGATGGGCGGGCCGTATTCGCCCATCGGGACATCCACCACCGAATCCTACACCGATGCCTCTGTGGTTGATGGGACAGCGTATTACTATGTCGTCACCGCCAACTACAGCGACGGCGGCGAAAGCGGATATTCCAACGAGGCGATGGCTGTTCCGGGAGCATCTGCCGGCGGAGAGTATGACACCCTCACCTATGTCTCCGGTACACCAACCTACATAACCGCCGGCTTGAACTGGGGATGGCAGTGCGCAGTGGTGTTTGAGCCGGAGGAACCCTGCAAACTTGTCGCCCTGCGGTATTTTGTGATTCCCGATTCCGGCTGTGGCACCGGTGTTTTCGGTGTGGGGATGTATCGCTGGACCGGAAGCCGCATCGCTGACCCCCTGTTTGAACCCTTCGTCTGGGTGTTCAACCCCGGCTCCGATGGATGGACGGAAATTGATATGGAGGATTTGAACCTTTATTTCTCCAGCGGGTTTGCGGCGTCGTTCGTGGTTTATGACACCTGCACCCGCCTTGGGATGTCTAACGAGGACGACGATTACTCATATTTCTACAGTTATGATGACAGCACCTGGTTCGGCTCGGATTATAAATTCTACATTCAGGCGGTGGTCAGGTATCTGGAGAGCGGCGAGACGCACACGCTTTCTGGGGTTGTGAGTCTTTCGCCGGGGACTGGCGGCTCTCCGCCGCCCACAGACCTTTCCGGAAGTATCGTCAGGATTGTTGAGACCGGCGATGCCGACACCACCGGTCCCGATGGCTCGTATTCCTTTGAACTGTCATCGGGAGTCTACAC
>JAMOPH010000303.1 GCA_027064665.1 bacterium
ACATCCGTGGCGACAAAATCCGCCGGGGAGTTGACGGCGTAGGTCACCACCCGACGATTTATCTTCTGCGCCCTCTCCCGCAGATGGGGCGAATCGGCATTGAGCACCACCACGCCATCGGGGGGGAGGAAATCCACCACCTTGAGTTTTTCGTCTGCGATGGAGTCAAGGTCGCCCAACCCCTCGGTGTGAACCGGAGCAATGTGCGTAATCACAGCCACATCCGGCTTGGCGATGCGGGCAAGTTTTTCCATCTCGCCGAACTGATTTATGCCCAACTCCACCACGGCAACCCGGATGTCCCCGGGCATATCAAGCAGTGTCAGCGGCAGACCGATGAGGTTGTTGAAATTGCGCCTTGCGCTGTGGACGGAAAACCTCTCCCGCAGAACCGCCGCAATCATCCGGCGGGTGGTGGTCTTGCCCACCGAACCGGTTACCGCCACCACTTTGGGAGCGATGGCTTCCCTGTAGGCGGATGCAAGTTTCCCGAGGGCGGAAAGAGTGTCCTCCACTATTATCTGGGGGATATCCACATCCACCTTACGGGAGACCACTGCCGCAATTGCGCCTTTCTGACAGGCATCGGCGACAAAATCGTGTCCATCACGGACGCCTTTTATGGCGAAAAATATCTCCCCCGGGCGGATTGTGCGTGAATCGGTGCTGACGCCACGGGCATAGACCGCCTCCGCCTCCGGAACCGTCAGAATCCCGCCGATGACATCGGCTATTTTTCCCAGTCTTTCCGGCTTCATCCTCTCACATCCTTCCGCAGAACCAGAGACCTTATCGCCTCCTCTGCGACCTCGGCATCGTCAAAGTGAATCACCTTATCGCCTAAAATCTGATAGTCCTCGTGTCCTTTGCCGGCGATAAGAACAGTGTCGCCGGGCTTTGCCATAGATATCGCCTCAAATATCGCCGCCTTTCTATCGCTAATTCTAACAAAATTATCGGAGCGAACTCCCTCAACTATCATATCTATAATCCTTTCGGGGTCTTCCGTGCGTGGATTATCGGATGTTATAACGACAAAATCCGCCAGAGTCGTGGCAATTTCGCCCATTATAGGGCGTTTTTTGGGGTCTCTATCGCCGCCGGCACCGAAAACCACGATAACTCTCCCCGGCGTCAGTTCCCGGGCGGTGATTATCAGGTTTCTGAGAGCATCGGGAGTGTGGGCATAATCAACGATCACCTCAAAGGGTTGTCCTATACGGATTCGCTGGAATCTTCCCCGGACGCCGTGGAAATTCTCAATTCCCGCAAGGACACTCTCAGGCGCAAATCCGGTGGCAAGGGCGGATACCGCCGCCGCCGTGACATTATACACATTGAACCGCCCGGGAAGATGGGTTCTCACCGCAAATTTCCCCCACGGCGTCTCAATCTCAAACTCCGAGCCGTCAAAGTCCATCCTGATGGGATTGGCACGGACATCGGCAGAGGGATTTTCAAGGGAATATGTCACGAGTCTGCCGCGATTCCGGGAGATTATTCGCTCGGATGCTGGGTCGTCAATGTTTACCACCGCCACGGCGTCAGGGGCAAGCCATTCAAATAGCCTCGCCTTGGCGTCAAGGTAGGCGTCCATATCGCCGTGGTAGTCCAGATGATCCTGAGTGAGGTTGGTGAAAATCGCAGAGGAAAATTTCAGTCCCCACACCCGCTTCTGGTCAATGCCGTGGGATGACGCCTCCATAGATACCGCGGAAATTCCCCGCTGGCGCATAAGGTGAAGA
>JAMOPH010000304.1 GCA_027064665.1 bacterium
AAGGTGGATAGCCTGTATCAGATTGCTCTCCACCACATAAAGCGGGAACACCCTATGGAGAGAAACCCCGATGAGGCAAAACTGTTCCAGATGTATTTCCAGATATACTACAGAAACGGCAAATACGACAAAGCCAAAAAGGCGCTTGAAGACGGAAGGCAGATATTCCCTGACGACAGGGAGTTGTTCCAGGCGTATGTGAGTTTGCTCTACAAACTGCGGGATGCGGATGGAATAAAGAAGGCGCTTGAGGAATGGATAAGCGCCCATCCTGACGACAAGCAGTTCGCCGAGTTCTACCAGCAGGTCGAATCCGGCGCCCTTGAGCGGATGTGGGAACAGGAAAGACAGCAAGAAGACACGAACAAGGCGGAAAATCAACAGGACACAGCAAGCGCCGAAAAATGAGAGTTCATTTCCACAAAGTCAGCGGCTCGGGAAACGATTTTGTCATAATTGACAATCTTGATGGCAGATACGACAGTTGGGACAAATCGGCGGCGGCACAATATCTGTGTCGTCGCCGGGTGTCCGTTGGCGCCGACGGGCTGATTTTCTTGGACAAATCCGATTCCGCCGATGTGAAAATGACCTACATCAACTCCGATGGCTCCTTCGCCGATATGTGCGGCAACGGCGCCCGCTGCACGGCGTTTGTCTTCTCTAAACTGTATGGCAAAAATTCGCTCAAAATCCAGACCGGTGCGGGAATAATAGGCGCACAGGTGCAGGATTCCTATGTCCGTGTGGCGATGCCCCCCGGAAAACTTGTCCAGCCCGATGCGGAAATTTTGGTTGACGGTCTGCCCTTTATGATGGACTGGTATGACACCGGCGTGCCTCACGCAGTCATCGTCGTGGACGATGTTTGGGACATTCCCGTTGAGGAATGGGGACGTGAGATAAGATATCATCGGCAGTTTCAGCCCGCCGGCACCAATGTTGATTTCGTGGAGGTTATGGACGAGCACACCGTAAAAATCAGAACATACGAGCGTGGAGTGGAAAGTGAGACTCTCGCCTGCGGCACCGGAGCGGTGGCATCTGCCCTGTCAGCGGCGAGGAAAAGTCTTGTATCCCCGCCGGTAAAGGTTCTTGTCGCCCTGCCGGACACACTGGATATAAATTTCACCCTCAAAAACGGCGGCGCCGACGACATAACTTTTGCCGGCAATGTAATCTATTCCTTTGAGGGAGAGGTTGAAATCCCCGATGAAATTGTCAATCCATAAAATAGCGCTGGGGCTGGCGATTGCGCTCTCAATTCCGCAGGGCATCTATGCCGAGGGCAAGAACTGCCTTGAAAAATTTGCCTCATACCCGGCGTTTTCCTGTTCCCTGGCGGTGTATGAGATTCAGGGCGAGGACACCCTCACCGACAGGGGATTTTTAGCGGTCTCGGACAGGGGATTTTTCGCACAAATCGGCGGAGACTGTTATCTTCAGACAGAGCCCGACTCAATCCTCAACTGGAGCGAGGGCGCAGACGCCGTAAAAACCCCCGCACCAACACTGTTCGGTCTCCGGCGAGCGGTAAAAACCCTTGACTCGCTTTTCGCACTTCAAATCTCCGGAAACTGCGCCACAGGCAAAAACACCAGCGAGGATTTTGCCATAAAACGCATCAAAATCTGTTTTACCTCCAAGTGTCTGCCGGACACGATTGAACTTGAGGGGTCCTACTCCTCAAACATACTCATCATCCCATTCAAAAAATCCACGGGGAAAATC
>JAMOPH010000305.1 GCA_027064665.1 bacterium
TTGCTTCTAATAGGGCTTTTGATAATAACCCTGGGTATGGCGGCGATGATTATTCTGCTGTGGGTCAAACTGTCTAAAGTGACATCTATCGCCCAGAGAGCCCAGCAGGAAATTGAACGGCAGGAAAAGGCGGCGGAAAAGCAGATTGCAGAGCAAAAAGCCGCACAGGAAACACAATCTGCACCCCGGGAGAAAAAGGCAGTTCATCTGCCGAAACCCTCTCTTGCGCCCGATGCCCGCCTTGAGGGGGTCTCATACGCATACAATGCGATACCGGGTGTGATGGGCGCAATCATCGCCGACAGGTTCGGTCAGCCGATATCGGTGGACTCCGGACTTGCCCTTGATAAAGTCTTCATATCGGCGCATCTGGTGGAACTCTACTCTATGGCAAAGCAGGAAAAACTGTCCATTGGGAGA
Organism: bacterium; assembly: GCA_027064665.1. Lineage (GTDB taxonomy): Bacteria > UBP14 > UBA6098 > B30-G16 > B30-G16 > JAMOPH01. The sequence continues at coordinate 421 of JAMOPH010000305.1, forward strand.
TTAAAAAATGCCATACTTATGGGCGAGGGCTCATACTGGGTTATAAGCGAGTTGGTGGGCATATATCTCGGGCTGTGGTTTGAGAAAGAGGTTCCCACGGATTCGGCGCTGGAACTTTTTGAGGACTTTAAATTTAGTGTGGCAAATTCGCTTAAAAATTATTATACAAAAATATGGTAAACAAAAATTGGAGAGCATAAAATGGCAAGTGTTAAGGAAGTTGTGGAGAGGCTGGGGCAGGTCAAGGGCGTTGTGGGGAGCATCCTTGTGGCGAAGGACGGGCTTGTTGTGGCGAGCAATCTCTCGGTGCAGGTGCAGGATGAGGTGGTCGCTGCGATGATTTCTGCTGTGGGCGGAACTGCCGTAAAAGCCTCGGAAATGATGGGTCAGGGCAAACTCAAAAACATCGTCCTTGAGGGCGAAAACGGAAAAGTGTTTTTAACCGATGCCGGAATTGGTTATCTTGGGGTGTTGACCACCCCCGATGCAAACATTGGATTGGTCAGGCTTGAGTTGATGGAGGCGAGGGAAAACCTTAAAAAACTGACTTCCGGAGCGGCGTAGAAAAATGTCAACGATAAATTTCGCATCAAGGGAAATAACCTGCAAGATAGTCTACTACGGTCCGGGATTGTCGGGGAAAACGACGAATTTGCTGTTTATTCACAAGAAAATCCCGGCGAAATACCGCTCGGATATGGTGTCTCTTGCCACCGACGGCGATAGAACTCTGTTTTTTGACTTCCTGCCGCTGGTCACCCACGCTGTGAAGGGATTTACCACCAGATTCCAACTTTACACCGTGCCGGGACAGGTGTTCTACAACGCCACTCGGAAACTGGTCCTTCGGGGGGTTGACGGAATTGTGTTCGTGGCAGACTCCGCCTGGAACAGGATGAATGACAACCACGAAAGTTTTATCAATATGAAGGAAAACCTCGCCGATTACGGGCTGACGCTTGAGGATGTCCCCTATGTTCTGCAGTTCAACAAAAGAGACCTGCCCAATGCGGCGCCGGTGGAGTATATGAATAATCTGCTGAACAGGGAAAAACAGAAGGTTCCGTATTTTGAGGCGATAGCAATAAGAGGGATTGGGGTGTTTGAGACCCTCAATGCGATATCAAAAATGGTGCTTATAAAACTAATCACCGACCTGTCCGCTAAAAAGGAGACATAATATGCCAAGGCATAGATTTATAACTCCGGAGGAACAGAAGCAAATTGACGCACTTTTGAGGGAACTGCTGAAAAATTCCGACGCCAAGACGGCGATATTGCTTGACCAGGGCGGATTTTTGATGT
>JAMOPH010000306.1 GCA_027064665.1 bacterium
TGACAGACCGGGCGAAGTTTATTATATACTAATGTGGAATCAAATCCAACGGAGGTGCTATTATGTCAAGAACAGGGTCTTTTGTGGCGGGACTTCTCATCGGTGGAGTTGTAGGGGCGGGTGTGGCGTTGCTGGTCGCGCCGGCAGCAGGCAAGGAAACCCGGAAACTTATCCGCGACAAAGTCACCGAAGTCCTTAACGAGGGCAAGGAGGAAGTTGAAAAGGTCAGGGAGGTTGTCCGTGATGAACTGACCAAATTAGCCCAAAGCAAGGACGCCCTGATTGAAACCGTGCTGGATAAAGTGCAGAACTTAAAATCCCGCGACGAAGGCGAAATTCCACAGGAGGAACCAATTGTCGACTGAAACCATCTTAATCCTTTTGGTGGTGATTGTGGCGGTTCTCGGCGCAGCGCTGGTGTTTCTCATCCGACGCCTGTCGCTAAAAGCGGAAAAAACCGTAGAACACATTGACCGCGTTCTGGACATCGTTGAGCAGGAACTTCCCAAACTCACCCAGCAGGGCGAACGGACTCTTCAGGCAATTGAGGAATCTTCACGGGCGGCGAAAAACACACTGGAAAAAGTTTCCCGCCCCATAGATGTAATTACCTCAACCTCGGCGTGGCAGATAGTCTCCGGAATAGTAACTGGATTGAGTGCAATAAAGAATTTATTCCACAGGCGCCGGGAAACCCCCGAAACCGAAAGTTCCGGAAAGGAGAAGTGATGAGGGTCGCCATCCTTATGGGCGGCACATCGCCCGAGGCGGAGGTCTCACGCAAAACCGGGAAATCTGTCGCCGAAGGTCTCCGCCAGAAAGGGCATTTTGTTGAAATGTTTGAGTGGGAGGAGGAGAGGGTCATCTCCGATGTTGATGCGCTGCGCCCGTTTGATGTGGTTTTTGTGGGATATCACGGCGGAGACGGAGAAAATGGCAGGGTTCAGGCGGCGCTGGAACTTGCGGGATTGAAATTTACCGGCTCGGGCTATGTCGCCTCGGCGCTGGGAATGAACAAAATCCTGTCCAAAATAGTTTTCGCACATTACGGGATTCCCACGCCCGCCGGGATTTTTGCCGACTCGGAGCAATCCCCTCAGGAGATTCTGGCGGCGGCGCAAAAGCAGAATCTCGGACTTCCGCTGGTGATAAAGCCCGCCGCACAGGGCTCCACAGTGGGCGTCACAATCGCGGGGTCCGAGGAGGAATTTTTCGCCGGTGTCCACAAAGCGCTTGAATACGACGACAGGATTGTCGTGGAAAAATATATCCCGGGCAGGGAGGTCACCGTGTCAATCTTGGGGGGACTTCCCCTGCCTGTGGTGGAGATTATCCCGAAGGACGGCTTCTACGACTACGAACACAAATACACCAAGGGCAAAAGCGAATATATCTGCCCGGCAGAAATTGAGCCCGAGGTGGCGGAAAATCTCAAAAAAACCGCAGTGATGGCATACCGTGCGCTGGGATGCCGCCATTATGCCCGTGTGGATTTCCGCCTTTCGCCGGAAAACGAGATTTTCTGCCTTGAGGTCAACACACTGCCCGGGATGACCGAACTTTCGCTGGTGCCTATGGCGGCAAAATCTGTGGGGATTGAATTCCCCGAACTGGTGGACAAAATCGTCACTATGGCATACGAAGGGAGGGATGAATAGATGTTCAACAGGGTGATTTTGATAGGTAGAGTTGGGCGGAAACCCGAGCCGAGATATATGGAGGG
>JAMOPH010000307.1 GCA_027064665.1 bacterium
TCATACACAAAGTTGCCGGGGAGCACGGCGTTGATGTGGAAAAAATCATCCTTTTTGGCTCCAGAGCGAGGGGAGACCACAGCGAAGACAGCGATTGGGATGTTCTTGTGGTGGTGAGACGGGAGTTGCTCTTTGGTGAAAAACTGGAGATATTCGCAAAAATAAAAAAGATACTTGCTCAATTTGAAATTATGAATGACATAGTTATAAAATCATCCGAAGTAGTTTCAAAAGAAGAGAAGGACGCAGGATATTTAAGTTACTATGTTTTAAAAGAAGGAGTCGAATTGTGAGTATTGACTCTGTTAGGAAATGGATGTTAAAGGCTGAAAATGATCTCAAAGTTGCCAAAGACGAAATTGCTACCGAAACACCCGTTACAGATGCAATCTGCTTTCACTCTTAGCAATGTGTGGAGAAATATCTTAAAGCATTCCTCGTATATAATGGGGCAGAAATTCCTAAAACGCACGATTTAGCCCATATTATTAAATTGTGTGTGGACATTAACCCTGCTTTTGAGGAACTAAATACTTCGGATATTATTTCTCTTTCATTTTATGCTGTGGGGGTTAGGTATATAGATGAATTCTACATACCTTCAATTGAGGAAGCAGAAAATGCAATAAAACTTGCAGAAAAAGTAAAACAATTTGTTCTAACACATTTGAAAAATCTTGGGATATAGCGATGTCAACTAATCATACCCCACCGTACTCTTAAATCTTTTGTGCACCCAGAAATACTCTGTCGGATATTTCCGGACACCATCCGCCAAAATATCAGTGAAAAGTTGGGTTATATACTCCACATTGCGCTTTTCCGGCGGAAGTTTGTCCGAATATATAATATCAACCGCGAACGCCGTGTGTGTTATACTGTCCGGGTTGCGGGAGATGTATGCTACCCCTATGGGCGTGCCGGTTTTGAGGGCGATTTCCGCCGTTCCCCGGAAAGTTGACGCCGGCACCCCGCAGAACCTGACAATTACCCCCGCATCCCGGGCGTCCTGGTCAGCGAGAATTGCGACCATTCTCCCCCGGCGCAAAGACTTATAAATCCCCACCGACGCAGTGCCAGTGCGAATCACCCCCATTCCCAACCTGCGCCGGTATTCCACCATAAACCGGTCAACCAAAGGATTTGTCTGATAGCCCACCACCGCGTCTATGGGTAAACCGGCTTTAGCCAGCGCCACACCATAGAGTTCCCAGTTGCCGAAATGCCCGGTCACCAAGAGTGCTCCCCTGCCCGAGTTCCGCAGTTTCTCAAAAAGTTCCAGCCCCTCAATTCGCACATACCGGTCAAGATTTTTCAACATCTTCGGCAGGCGCGCCAGTTCCACTATTGAACGGACGAAATTCGCATAACTTCTCCGCAGTATAGAATCCCGTTCGGCGGGGGAGTATCTGTCGCCGAGGCACAGGTCAAAATTTCTGCGGGCGATTTTTCTGCGTATCCCCAGATGCCACAGCAACTTCCCGACCGCATCGCCGAACGCCAGCGCAACCTGATGAGGAAAAAACCTCAGCGCCAGAACAACCGCCCTGACGCCGAGGTATTCAATCCAGTGCTTTATGGAAACTCTGCGGGACACTTTACCTGACTAACATCACCCGGGTGGAAACTTCGCCGCCCTGCGTGTGGAGAATCACCATATATGTTCCCGAGGGCATCGGCAGACCCTCGTCGTCGCAGGCGTCCCACACGAACACGCCATTTCCCGCCACGGGATAGCACCTTATCAGATGCCCGGCGCCATCGTAGATTTCAATTTTTCCGCCGGCAGGCGCGGAATACGAAATCTCCACCGCCGAATTGAACGGATTCGGCGCTGCCGAAAGTTTCACCCCCTCAGGCACTTTTGCCTCGGCAACCCCCGAACCGTGATAGATAATGTTCCAGCAGGTGTCGGCGATATTCGGCAGAGGGCAGACATAATCGGGCAAATCCGCCAGGCGCACGCACACACGGAAAGTATCGTCGGTGGAGATGTGCCCGCTGTCCAGTGCGGCGAAGAAATCCTCGGATGCCACGCCTATCTGCATATCCTCCGGGTGAAGCAGGGCGTCCGAATCCCACTGTGCCACAAGCCCGCCGCCAACACGACTCAACCGCACATAACACCGGGAGATATCCAACTGCGAGCAGTAGTTGTCCTCGGCGGTTATCAGAAGGTCGCCCATTGAGGTGGTGTCAAGTTCGGTGCCCTCGGGGAATGTGGACTCAACCACCTGCGGCGGCGTGAGGTCAACGATGAAACTGTATGTCAGAGGCTCCGAGAGGGGATTGCCCTCCAGATCGTCCGCCGCCAGAAGTTCCACGCTGACCTCACCCTCGGGATACGGTTCCGTGGGAGTGAACACCAGATTCGGCGGAACATAACTCATATGGTCAAGCGAGTCGTATCTTGTGCCGTTGACCACCAGAACTATTGTTGTCTCGTCAACTCCGTCGCTGTCGGTTATGGCGATGGTGATTGTCTGCAAAGAGCAGGCGGAAACCGAGTTCGGCTCGGGCGCCACCGGCGTCGCCACAGGACCCTCGCCGTGAGTGATAACATAGAATGTGTCGGAAAATTCCGTTGTGTTGCCGCATTCAGCCGCATCGGACACAAAGATGTCCACCACATTTGTCTCCGGAAGGTCAATGTAGCCCATCTCGGAGATGTTGAGGGTGAGGCTGTAGCCGTCCCAGTAAATTCCCGGGTCGCCGAGGCTGAACCCCGAGGAGTTGAAGTTGACCAAAATTGATGCGGAATCCACCCCGGCGCCTACATCGGAGATGCTGTAGATGATGGTTGTTGGGATTGAACTCAAAGTGTCCTCCGTGGGCGATGTCCTGCTGATTTCCGGCGCCACGCCGTCGTAATACCAACTCCAGCAGAATGCAGAATCAATGTGGGCGCCTTCAACCGTGGCGAGGTCCTCAACGCAGACCGTTATCGTGTCAAACTCCCCAACAGGATACTCCGGATGGAAATAGACTGTGTTGCCTTCAACCCAGACGATTTCTGCGGCGGTGTCGTATAGTGCGGCATCGTAGGCTATGATGAGGGTGCTCCAGTCAATCTCGGCGGGGGAAGAAAATGTTATGCGCATCGCTGAATCGCAGGCGGAAATCGCCCCCGCAGGCGGATAGACCCCCGAGACCGACGGTCCCTCCGAGGGCGTCGGCGGAGTAAGAATCGCCCCGTAGATGTCCTGATTTGCTGTTCTGAAATCCACCCATACGGCAAGATAGACAGAATCGGATGCCAGAAAATCCACCTTCGGCGCCTGCTGTGATGTTCCGGTGGAATCAAGCGGGAACACATCGCCAACGGGCACGCCGGACATCGTGAAAAACTGCCCATACACCGCCGGGAGCGCTGTCCGGGAGTCCTGCCACACCGCCAAAAATCCATCGCCGGCGCAGGCGACATCCGCGCTGGACTGGTCGCCGGCCTCGGTGGTTATCGTCAGTTCCGCGGTCCCGGAATCGGTGATTTTCACCGCAAAAAGGTTCAAATCCGGCGAGGGCGAGGAAATATCGCGCGTCTGATAGACAACCAGAAATCCCGGGTCATCGCCGGGGATTCCGCAGACCGCAGGTTCTGCCGCTTGGTCGTCGCTGACGATGACGAACGGGTCGCCGTCGGGGGTGCCGTCCGCGTTGAAATACCGCCCCATTATGCCCTGTTCAGTTTCGGTGGAATCCCGCCAGACCGCCAGAAATTTCTCCCCGTTGAAGGCGATGTCCGGGCTTTTGGAACCTGCGCCGGAAAGCGTCTGCGGGGAACCGGACATACTCCCGTCGGTGCCGATTACGGCGTATCTGGTCTCCCACGATGCCGCGCGCACTCCCCAGACGAAAATCATCGCCTCATCTGATGCGGCAATTTCGGGGGAGAAAAGGTTGCTGGTGCCGGTGCCGACATCAATGTTGTCGCCGACAGTTCCGTCGCAGTTGGCGAAATTTCCCCCCAGTTCTCCTGACGCCGCCTGGTCAAACCATATCGCAAAAAACTGGTCGCTGAGGGGGATATATGCCACCGCCGGCGCGTTCTGGTTGCCTGCCGCGATGCAAATCGGGTATCCCGGACCGGGCATTGAGCCGTCGCCGAAAACCGACTGCCCGAAGATGTTCTGGTTGGACACTCCCGCGCGGTGGTCCTGCCAGACCACGAAAAAGCAACTATTTCCCGCTACAACCCGGGGGGCAAGTTGGTCGCCCGCCGCGGTGGAAATTGCAACCTCGGTCTGCGCCGATACAATCCCCAAAATCCCCAGCAGAACTAAAGCGATTGCCCTTTTCATATCTCCCTCCTGCGAAAATTGGTTTTAACTTTCTAAATTAAGGCATATTTTATCCCATTCACAAGAAATTTTAACAGGGGGAACCCTATGCGTGTCTGCACGGTGGAGCAGATGAGAACTCTGGACCGGTTGACGATAGAAAAATACGGCACTCCCGGCGAGGTTTTGATGGAGCGCGCCGGCAGATGGGTCGCGCTGGTGGCAGATTATCTTCTCAGCGAGAGTGAAGGCGAAACTGTCTGTGTGGTTGCCGGCAGGGGCAACAACGGCGGGGATGGCTTTGTCGCCGCGCGGTATCTGTTTGAGGCTGGATATGAAGTCTCTGTGGTCCTTTGCGGCGACCCCGACACCCTCAAGGGCGATGCACTGCTAAATTACAATCGCGCCCGCGAGCGGAAAATCCCCATAATCCGGTTTGAGGGCGAACTTCCCGCCGCCGACCTCTATGTTGACGCCCTTTTGGGGACTGGAATTTCCGGCGCACCGCGGGGTGAAGTCGCCGACGCGATAAAACTGATAAACTCTGCCCGCGAAAAGTATGGCGCGTTCGTGGTGGCGGTGGATATCCCCTCCGGCGTCAACGGGGACAACGGCGAGGTGCCCGGCGAGGCGGTCTGGGCGGATTTTACGGTGACTTTTGGCTTTCCGAAAGTGGGGCAGTTTGTCCATCCCGGGCGCGCGCACACCGGCACTCTGGCGGTGGGCAAAATCGGCTTGGATGAGCGTGCGCTGGCGGAGGTTCCGATTACCTATGAGGTCTCCACGATTCAGGAGATCGCCGAACTGCTCCCTGTGCGTCCTCCCGACGGGCACAAGGGCACCTTCGGCAGGGGCTTGATAATTGCCGGTTCTCCGGGGATGACCGGCGCCGCTGCACTGGCGGGGCTTTCGTTCCTGCGGTCCGGGGCGGGACTGTGCTATGCCGCGGTGCCGCGCTCTCTGGTGGATGTGATTGACACAATCGCCACCGAGGTTGTTGTGCTGACTATGCCCGAGGTTCGCAAAAAACGCTGCCATACGCTTCGCGCCCTCGGGGAACTTCACAAGGTCGCGCGCGAGGTGGATGTGGTCGCCATCGGACCCGGGCTGGGGCGCCACCACGAGACGCAGGAGATGGTCCGCAGATTCCTCAGGCGCATCCAGACCCCGGTGGTTATTGACGCCGATGCCCTCAACGCCCTCGCCGGCGAACTGAACGACACAATCCCTCAAATCACCGCGCCGTCTGTGATGACGCCTCATCTGGGCGAACTGTCGCGAATTCTGGAAATGCCGATTGAAGAAATTAAATCCCAGAGGGTTCAGAAGGCGGCAGAGTGGGCAAAATTTCTATACACCACGCTGGTCATAAAGGGCAACCCGACATTTATCGCCTCGGAGGGACATCCGATTTATATAAATCCCACCGGCAATGATGCTATGGCGACCGCCGGCAGTGGCGATGTTCTGACGGGACTGATTGCGGGATTTATGGCGCAGGGGCTGTCTCCGCTTCAAGCGGCGATTGTTGGGACATACATCCACGGGCTCGCCGGGGAATTAGCCGGCGATTACTACGGCAACCGCTCCACAATCGCCGGCGATATTCTGGATTCTGTCCCGGAGGCGATAAAGTCGGTTGAGATGCCCCCGTATCCTGTGGAGATGACCCGCGAAAAGTGGGATTTTGGTTATATCATCACCGATTTGGGTGCTGAAATTGTTCAACTTGAGTATATATCCGGGTGATTTTTGAGGTTAGCCCTACAACTTCTTGCTTGACAATAGGTTTTGGATTTGTATATTTATATGTGCAAAGAGGGGGAGTGGAGATGAGACCTGATGAGAAGTTGGAACTGTTGCTTGAGAAGTATTTGTGTTATCGTGCACTTTTGCTTGCCATCAAGGGAAAGTATGAACAGGCGGAAGCACTGAGGTGGTATCTTCGGCGTAAAAGAGAACAGCCTCATATTTTGGAGTCGCGGATAAGCAAATGATTTTTACCCGCAAGAGTCGCTATTTTGTGCTGTCCCCGCGGATTCGTTGCGGATAAGGAATGCATAATCTTCCCTTGACTCCCTGTGTTTTTTGTCCGATTTTGCCCGTATGCAGGGGAAAAGGGCAATAGAGATTTTATCAGTTGCAGCGGTTTTGGTCTCTTTTTTGGCGGTTGGGTGTGCCAAGAGAGTTGCCCCCTCGGGTGGTCCCGTCGATAAAACTCCGCCGGAAATCGCAGAATCAGTTCCGCAGAATGGTGCAGTTAATTTCCCCGCCGACGGCGAAATTTTCGTCCGGTTCTCCGAGCCAGTCAAAGCCAACCGGGATGCGGTGTTGATTTTTCCTCCCGAAAGCGTTGAAATCAATTTCGGCAAAAATTTGGTCAAAATCCGCCCCCGCGAAAAATTCAGGGAAAATACCACATACACCCTGATTTTCACCCCGGATTTTTCCGACCGCCACGGCAACAACCTAAAATCCCCGCTGACGATAGCGTTCTCCACCGGCGACCATATTGACACGCTTTCTATCTCCGGGCAGGTGATTGATGCCCTCTCGCTGAAGCCCGTGGCGGGGGCTCTCGTCGCCGCATTGACGGATTCTGAACTCTCGCCGTCCGCGGTGGTGCGAGTGGGCTTTGCCGGCGAGAATGGGCGGTTCGTTCTGGGCAATCTCGCGCCGAAAAAATACTACCTCTGCGCCCTTTCCGGCACGGGAACCAAATTTGACCCCATCTCCGCCGAGAAAATCTCGTCGCCGACAGAGCCCGTGCCCGCCGGGGAGACGCTTCCCCATTGCCTTGTGATGATTCCCAACGACACGACCGCGCCGCAGGTTCTTTCGGTCTCCGCGGCGGCGCCGAATGTGGTCAAACTGACCCTGTCCGAGTTCGCCGATATCCGCAGAATGGTGACAGAAAATCTTTTGCCGTGGTATTTCCCCGCCGACTCAAAGGAAGTTTTCATAAAAATTTCCGGCGGCATCAAAAAAATCCCGCTGCCCCTGTGCGACCGATGGGGCAACTGCGCCGAGACGACACTGGCGCTTCCGGATTCCTTCCCGCCCGACACCCTTCCGCCCGCGCCGGTGATTTTTGGCAAATTCTTCTCGCTTTTCCCGGGTCAAAACCTGATAATTCCCTTCGTCGAGCCGATTGAGGGCGATTTCCGCGCCGTTATGCACGATACCCTCGTCCCCTGCGATGTGCGGAAACCCGCGCCGAACGCGGTGGAGATTGAGTTTGCAAAAATCCCGCCGCCGGGGGACTCAATCCTGATAATCGCCGACAGTTTGTGCGACCTTTTCGGGAACTGCGCCGCCGAAACTCTGGTCTGCCGAATTTCCAACGAAAAGCCCGGCGAGGTGGAGATTTCCGGCGATTTCCCCTGCCAAAATCCAAAAATTTTCCTGTGGAATGGGAAAAAGCGCTTTTTCGCCCGTAGAGCCGACGGCGGATTTGCCTGCTATGTGCCGGCGGGGGAGTATTCCCTCTGGTGCCTGTGCGACGAGAATTCCGACGGCCGCTGGACATCGGGGCGGTGGAGTCCGTTTGCGCCCGGCGAGGAAATTTTTTTGTATCCCGACACGATTTCGGTGCGCGCGGGATGGAAAACCCAAGTCAACTGGCGCATTCCGCAATGACCGGGGGCAAAAACATATTGATTGTCGCGGGCGAAATCTCCGGCGATCTGCACGGCGCCGCGCTTGTCCGCGAGATGAGGGCAATCTGCCCGGGGATGTCCTTCTGGGGTTTCGGCGGACAAAAAATGCGCGATGCCGGCGTGGAAACTTTGGTTGATGTCTCCCAACTGGCGGTGATGGGGCTTTTTGATGTGGTTCGGCACATCCCGCGGATAAGGGGATATATGCGGCGTCTGCTTGAGGTCGCGCAAAAACGCCGCCCCGCGCTGGCAATTTTGATTGACTACCCCGGATTCAACCTCAAACTCGCCCCGAAACTCAAAAAAATTGGAATCCCGGTGGGGTATTACATCTCCCCGCAGTTGTGGGCGTGGGCGGAAAACCGCGTCCGCGTGGTCAGAAAGTTCGTGGACAGGATGGTCTGCATCCTGCCGTTTGAGAAGGATTTCTACGCCCGATATGGCGTTGAGGTGGACTATGTCGGGCATCCGTTTGTGGATATAGTTCACCCGGAGATGGACGAGGCGGATTTCCGGCGCGCGGTGGGCATTGACGGCGATTTTCTGGCGCTTCTGCCGGGCTCCCGCGACAGAGAAATTACCCGCCTTCTGCCGATTATGGTGCGGATTCGCCGCAGGGTCGCCGAATATCTGGGCAAAGAAATTCCCGCGGTGATTGCGTCGGCGCCGGGGAAACGCCCGCTGATAGAATCTCTTCTGCCGGACGACGATTTCCGCGTGGTGGAGAACCTTACATATTCGGCGATGGCATATGCCCGTGCGGGCTTGGTCGCCTCGGGAAGCGCCACGCTTGAAGCCGCAATTTTGAACCTGCCCGCGGTGGTGCTCTACCGCGTTGACCCGCTGTCGTGGGCAATCGGGAAGCGCATAATAAAAACGCCCCACATCGCTCTGGCGAATTTAGTGGCGGGCGAGAGGGTGTATCCGGAGTTCGTGCAGGATATCCCGGTTGAACAGGTTGCGGGCATCGTGGCGGGATTTTTCCGCGATGATTCGGCGGTGGATTCGGTTCGGCGCAAACTTGAGACAATCCGCACAAAACTGGGACCGGGCGGTGCGGCGCTCAGGGCAGGGGAGATTTTCTGTGAACTTGCCCAAAAACAGGGGAATTGTTGACAATGCTCGCGCTTGACGAAAGACTTTTCCTGCTGATAAATCGGCATCTGGTCTCGCCGGCGCTGGATTTTCTGATGCCGATTTTCTCCGCCAAGGAGGGCTGGATTCCCGTCATCGTGGCGGTTTTAGTTGCGTTCATATTTTTTG
>JAMOPH010000308.1 GCA_027064665.1 bacterium
TGGAATAGAATATCTCCCCCCCGAACAGGTGCACATTGACGAGAAGACGAAAAAATTGATTCCCGAAGCCGTGGCACGGGAGCATTTTTTCGTCCCCGAAACCGCCGATGATGAGACGATAACAATAATTATGGGCAATCCCGCCGATATAGACGCCATCACAAGGGTGGAATTTCTCACCGGGAGGCAGGTCAAAGCCTTCTGGTCAAACCCGAAATTTGTGCAGTCGGTTATAGATGAACTCTACAACCCCCAAAAATCGCTTGAGGAGATAATAAATCGCCTTATAGGTTCTGCCGCCGAGGAGGAGGAGATAGATGAAGCCCCCTCATCCTTTCAGACGGAGCAGGAATTTTCGCCAGATTTAGAAAAGCCGGTGGTCAAGGTGGTCAACATAATTCTGGCGGATGCCATCTCCCGCGGCGCATCGGATATCCACATTGAGCCCACAGAAAAAGCCACCAAGGTCAGGTTCAGGCTCGACGGCGACCTTCACGAAATCCTGACCCTGCCGAAAAAAATCCATCCGGCAATAGTGTCGCGCATAAAGGTGCTGGCAAAACTGGACATAGCTATAAAGCGCGCCCCTCAGGACGGCAAAATGCGTGTCCGGTTCAAGGGGGAAATCATTGATATGCGCGTGTCCACACTGCCCTCAAACTACGGCGAAAAGGTGGTCATCCGAATTTTAGACCCCTCAATGACCAAACTGAGCCTCTCCGATCTGGGTTTCCCGCCCGATGTGGAGAAAAAATTCAAGGAGGCGATATCCCGCACACAGGGGATGGTCATCGTCACCGGTCCCACCGGTTCGGGGAAATCCACCACGCTCTATTCGGCGCTAAACTGGGTGAAATCGCCCAAACTCAACATAATCACCGTTGAGGACCCGATAGAATACCAACTTGAGGGAATTACCCAGGTTCAGGTCAATCCCAAGGCGGGGCTGGATTTTGCCGCCGCACTCAAATCCATCCTTCGTCAGGACCCGGACATTGTTCTCATCGGCGAAATCCGCGACCAGGAGACCGTGCAGATTGCAATCCGCGCCGCTCTGACCGGACACCTTGTGCTGTCCACTCTCCACACCAACGACGCCCCGAGCGCAGTCACCAGAATTGAGGATATGGGCGTGCCGCGGTATCTGATTTCCTCTTCGCTCACCGCGGTTCTGGCGCAGAGGCTGGTCAAGCGGGTGTGCCCCAAATGCAAACACGAGGTCAAACCGGAAGATTTGGGCGATGAGGATATCGTCAAATTCGCAAAAAAATACGGGATAGAAAAACTGTGGGTAGGCTCCGGCTGCGAATACTGCCGATTCACCGGGCACAGGGGGCGCATCGGAATCTACGAACTGTTCTTTGTGGACACTGAGATTGCGCAGATGATAGCCGAGGGCGCCACCGACATTGAACTCAAAAAATTCGCCGTGGAGAAAAAGGGTATGCGCACCCTTTTCACCGACGCCCTTGAGAAGGTCAAGGCGGGAATAACCTCAATTTACGAGATGAGGCGTGTTGTCGGGCTTGAGGACCCGTTTGAGGCACTCAAATCCGCTGAGGAAAAGCAAGTTGCAGAAACTGCGGCGCCGAAAGCCCCGGCGGGACCGGAAACACCGTCTGCGGTTCAGCCATCCGAACCGGCAGTTCCGCCGGCGCAGACTGCATCCCAGCCGGAAACTCAAATTCCGCCTCAACCATCTCAACCGGCGCCTACACAGA
>JAMOPH010000309.1 GCA_027064665.1 bacterium
TCGGGGGTCATGGCGTAAGCGCAACCTCGGGGGGCGGCCTCCATTGTTCAGGTGTTAGGGGTCCTTTTTGCCTCTCCACCCAATCACATATATAAGACCCAATCCAAAAAACGCAAGGGAATTTTTATGGAAATAGGAAAAGTAAAAGGCACGGTGGTGGCGACCCGAAAGGACCAACTCATTGAGGGGAGAAAACTTTTGCTGGTTGAGGTCCTCAACCCCGATGACCTGACGCCGAAAAATCTCAAACTCATAGCGGTTGACATAGTGGACGCCGGAGTTGGAGATTTAGTTCTTGTCGTCCGGGGAAGTTCTGCACGCACAGCATCAGGGCTTTCGGGCAAGCCGGTGGATGCCTCAATAGTGGGAATTGTTGACGAAATCGTGGTCGGGGGAAAAACCGTGTTCAAAAAGGGCGAGGACTGATTTATTCCTCAACCCGACAGCAGGGCGCCCGGGGCTTTTGCTCTCCGAACTCAATATCGCCCCGGATTTAGATATCAATATCGTCTGTGGAGGAGGATTTGGACTTTATCTTGTATTTTTCAATGTTGATGTGATGGCATTTAGGGCATTTGTCCAGTTCCGCATCAAATTCTGTGCCGCAGAACGGGCACACCACAGTGTTTTTGGAAGAGGCGCTCGCCGAAGTCCGCCTGTGAGTTCTGGGAATTGAACTTCTCCCCGCGGAAGAAGACGCTCTCTGTGGTTGTTGCGCCGGTCGCTGGGGGCGAGAATAATAACTCGGATTGGTTGGAGATACCGTCTGGGATGTCGCCGTAAGCCGCTTTTCAAGGTTGTTTATGCGGGTCCGAATGCCGGCAATATGTTTTTCAATATTCTGGATTTTCGCAACAATCCGCTCCAGCGCCCACGCAATTATCAAAATCACAATCGCAATAAGAACTATCTGAATGTCCATACTCCGCCCCTTTTCTTAAAAGAATAACCTCACATTTTTCCCTTGTCAAGACGAAACGAAAAATTAGATTTTCCTAAAAAACTAACCGGAGAAATCTATGAAAATCAAAGCGCCTGCCGCAATTTTTGCCGTCCTGCTTGTGCTGACCGGATGCAGCCAGAAGCAGGTGGTCAAGCCGAAATTCGACGGCGAGAGGGCATATCAACTTCTGAAAAAGCAGTGCGATTTTGGTCCCCGTCCGCCGAAAAGCGCCGCCCACGACTCCCTTATGAACTGGATGTTCAATTTCCTAAAACCCCTCGCCGATACTGTGTATCTGCAGCACTTTTCGGAAATCGGATACGACGGGCAGGTTATGCCTATGGCAAACATAATCGCCCGATTCAATCCGAAGGCGAAATACAGGATAATGCTGTGCGCTCACTGGGACACCCGTCCCTGGGCGGACAGAGACCCGGATTCGCTCAACCACAACAAGCCCATTTTAGGCGCCAACGACGGCGCATCGGGGGTGGCGGTGCTGTTGCACCTGGCGGAACTTTTGGGCAAAAACCCGCCGCCGGTTGGCGTGGATATTGTGCTGTTTGACGGCGAGGACTACGGACACGAGGGCGACCTTGAAAAATACCTTCTCGGAAGCAAATACTTCGCCCGCAATGTCGGCTCCTACCGCCCGAAATTCGCCATCCTGCTTGATATGATTGGCGACAGGGACCTTCGCATCCCGAAGGAGTATTTCTCCGCCGTCAAATTTGCCCCGGCGGTCACCGAGACAATCTGGGCGAGGG
>JAMOPH010000310.1 GCA_027064665.1 bacterium
CGAGACCTACGGCGATTTTGAGCCCGGATATATGTCGGATTGGTGGTATTTTGCCGGGTATAACAACAAGCGTGTGCCGACATACCACCGCCTTGATGTCTCAATTGCCAAACGATTCAATCTTGATTTTGTAGATATTGAGGGATATTTCCAGATTGTCAATGTGTATTACCACAAAAATGTCTATACATACGATTTCTATGTTGATGAGGACGGGAATATAGAAAAAGACCCCATCTATATGCTTCCCATTATCCCGACTTTTGGCTTGCGGGGATGGTTTTAATATAAAAAGGGGCACCATCCCGGTTTGTTTACCGAAATGGTGCCCCCGATAGATTCTACTTATGAGATTTTGTGTTTTTCTATAAATTCCTCAACCAGTTTTCGTGCGGTCTCATCGTCGTATTGGGTGGGCGGAGATTTCATAAGGTATGCCGATGGTCCCTCAAGGGCGCCGCCAAGACCCGCCAGTTTTGCCAGTTTCAGAAGCCTTACTGCATCAATGACCACGCCGGCGGAGTTCGGCGAATCCTCAACCGACAGCCGGCACTCAAGGGTCATTGGTACATCGCCGAAATGCCGCCCCTCTATCCTTATGTATGCCACCTTGTTGTCCTTCAGCCACGCCACATAGTCCGACGGACCGATATACACATTCTCCTCGGGGATTTGTATCCCTGCGCGCTCAAACTGCGATGTGACGGCGTAAGTTTTGGAGACTCTCTTTGTTGAGAGCCGCTTGCGCTCAAGCATATTCAGAAAGTCGGTGTTTCCGCCCACATTCAACTGGTAGGTCCTGTCAACAATCATCCCCCGGGCAATGAACAGATTCACCAGCGTTCTGTGAAGAATTGTCGCACCCACCTGCGATTTTATGTCATCGCCTATTATGGGGACATTTTTCTCCTCAAATTTCTTCCGCCACTGGGGGTCTCTGGCGATGAACACCGGGATGGCGTTGACCACCGCCACGCCGGCATCAAGCGCCTGCTGGATATACCATTTTGCCGCCTCCTCCGAGCCGACGGGAAGGTAGTTTATCAGCACATCCGCGCGGGTGTCCTCAAGGACACGCCTCACATCCACCGGGTCGCCGGGGGCAATTTTGACCACATCCTTGAGGTATTCTCCGATTCCGTCGCCCACATAGCCCTTCATAACCGGGACGCCGAGGTTCGGCACATCGCGGTGGAAGATTGTGGTGTTGTTCGGGGGAGCGAAAATCGCCTCGGAGAGGTCCTTGCCGACCTTTGTGGCGTTCACATCAAAGGCTGCCACAAACTTGATGTCCTTGATTCTTATCCCGCCCAGATTGGGATGCATCAGCCCGGGGATGAACTCATCATCTCCGGCGTTCTGGTAGTAGAACACTCCCTGCACCAGTGAACTTGCGCAGTTTCCCACGCCCACGATTGCCACACGGACCTCTGAATCCATCTGTCACCTCCTATTGGAGAAGTTTTTTTGTTCTCACAAGCCGTTGAAAGATTGTTATCACGCATCCTGCCGTCAGGATATAAAAAAGGCAGAAAAAAATTTTTGTCGCCCAGTTTTTTGATATTGCCGCCAGAAGAACGGCTAACCCAATCAGAATTATTCTGTGCCTTCGCTGGAGAATTCCCACCGCCGGCGACACTCCGACGCCCTCTGCCCGCGCTTTGACATAACTGACCCAGACGGAAGCAGCATATGTCGTCATCGCC
>JAMOPH010000311.1 GCA_027064665.1 bacterium
TCTGCCGATGGGATTTGAGTTATTAAACAGTTCGCGGACCACTGTCTCGCCCACGACGCAGACATATCTTTTGCGCTGGATATCGCTGTCGGTGAAGAAGCGCCCGGCGGTAAGGTGAGTGGCGATGATTTTTGCATAATCGGGACCCACGCCGACCACCGTGGTTTGAAGGGTGTTTTTCCAGTGGGAGGCTGTTCTGGCAGGGTATTTCACCACGGGGGATATAGCCTCACAATCGGGGCAGCCCTCGCGCAGGGGCTTGTAATAACTCAGTTCCAGTTTTGGGCGGCGCCATAGGTCCCGGCGCGCACGCCGCCGCGAAAAACCGACAAAGTTCATCGGCGAAATCCTCATCACATTGAAGGTCTCAGGTCCCATAGTCTCAAACTGCTTTACCAACTCGGAGTGCAGGGAAAGAGCGAGAGTGCTCATCCCGGAGACGGCAATAACCCCGATGGCAACCCCCAGCGCCACTAAAAAACTCCGCAGTTTCTGCCCCAGCACCGCGCGCCAGGCAATTTTTATCATCTCGTAAATCATTTCAAATCAAAATCAAACTCACACAACCAAGGATAAGGCAATATATTCCAAAAATCCACAGTTTTCCCCTGCGGATGATTGGAATCAAAAGTGCGAGGGCAAAATACCCTACCACCGCGGCGACGAGAACCGCCGCCCACAACTGGGGCGATGGGGACACGCCCGCCTTCAGCATTTTTGCGCCTTTTAGAACTATTGCCCCCGCCAGCGCGGGCACAGCAAGCAAAAATGAGAACTCCGCCGCCTTGCGGGGATTTATCCCGCTCCACAGCGCCGCAGATATGGTGCTTCCACTGCGCGAAATCCCCGGCAGTATAGCCAGCGCCTGCGCAAAACCGATAAATATCGTGTTTCCCCATCCAAGTTGGCGGGAAAGTTGGCGCCTCTGCGCGAATATCGTTGAGAGCAAAATCCCCCCGGTGATAATCAGCATAGTTGCGGCGAACTCAGGCGCGGAGAACAGCGACTCAATATACTCATCAAAGAGCACCCCTATCACTCCGGCGGGGATTGATGCCCAGAGGATAAAAAGTATTTCCCGTCCCTCGGGGGAGCGGAAATCGGCGCGGAACAGCGCCCGCAGAAGTTCCCAGATTCGGCGGCGGTAGAACACTAAAATTGAAAGCAGGGTGCCAAAGTGCAGAAATATCTCCACGGTGGCGTCGGGTTCGGATATCCCCAAAAGGTGTTTCCCTAAAACCAGATGCCCCGAACTTGACACCGGCAGGAACTCTGTCAGCCCCTGAATTATTGCGAGTGCGATAAGTTTTATCATCCCTCACCTTCCAGAATTTCCTCGTATTTGGACATAAGAAAGCGCAGGTCGTCCATAACGAAGCGCTTGAGGCGGTCGTTTCTGAGCACCGCCGCAGGATGGTATGTGACAATCATCGGAATTGAGTGGAATGAGAACATCTGTCCGCGCATTTTGGAGAGGGGCGCCTTGGTTTTCAGAAGCGCCTGAGCGGCAACCCGCCCCAGACAGCATATAATTTTGGGCTGGATAATCTCAATCTGGCGCAGAAGGTATGGCATACAGGCGGCTTCTTCTGAGGGCAGTGGGTCGCGGTTGTTCGGCGGGCGGCATTTGAGCACATTGGCGATGAATACCTCGTCGCGGTCAATGTCAATTGCGGCTAAGAATTTGTCCAAAAGTTTTCCTGCGCGCCCGACGAAGGGAATACCTGTGGCGTCCTCGTCGGCGCCGGGCGCCTCACCGATGAACATTATATCGGCGTCTGGGTTGCCCGCCCCGGGGACTGTGTTTGTGCGGGTTCTGTGGAGTTCGCACTTTGTGCAGCGGGCGATTTGTTCGGCGAGTTCGCCCAGAAGTCGCCCTTTATCCCCGGCTGAAACCTTTTGTGTTCTTTTTTTCGGCGCAGTTTGTGCCTGTTTTTCCCTCTGTGCCGCCTCGATTTCCCCCACGGGCAGGTCTTTTTCGCCCATATCGGCGAGATACCGCAGGTAGTTTTTCACCTCGTTTCTCATAGGGTTCAAGATAAGCGGCGTTTCGGCGGTTCACAAGGGGGAAATTTACCAGAAATTCCTCCGAGCGCCGGGGTGAACAATGTGGCTGATTATTTTGCGTAAAGCCCCCGGATTTTCCGGGGGCTGAAGATTTCTATATCGGCAGGTCATCCCCGCAGGAGTCATCATAGGACAGGGGTGGAAGGTCATCTGGATAGTTTTTCCTATTTCTAAGTTTGCGGAGAAAGTTTCTAAATTCCGGTATGATGAACTCCTGCATTACAACTTTGAGTAGTTCTCGGGTGGTTTCAATGAGCAGATACGCCGCTTCACCTTTAAGTGCCGGCTGAAATTGTTTGTAAGCCGGTTGAAATCTGTAGCTTTTCCTCATTTTTCACCTCCTTTTTGTTTTGTAGTATTGTGGTCTATATCTGGATTCCCCGGATGCTTCTAATTGTTCATTTTTCACCTCCTTGTTTGTGGTTATATCTTATGGGATATATGATGTGATTTTTCCTGAATATAGTAATACCCTATTTTCCAAAAGATGTATATGACGGGATTGACCTTTTGTTGAAATGATGTGATAAGAATGTAATGAAGATATTAAAATTTAAGATGATTAAGATATATATTTTATTTTTCCCCATTTTCCAATAAAATAAGGGATATCTTATGGAAAGTGTTTTCGGCAGAGGGAGCAGAGTTAACTTTTCCCCTCTATCACCACCACGAACTCGCCTCGGGGCGGGTTCGCAGAAAAATATTCTATCATCTCCGAAATTTTCCCCACCACCACTGTCTCGTAGACTTTTGAAATTTCCTTCACCACGGCGCATTTCCTGTCGCCGAAAATTTTTAGACAATCGGCAAGCATTTTGACGAGCCTGTGCGGAGATTCATAGAACACAAGAGTGTATCCAAAATCGGCGAGGGAACGCAAAAATTTTCTGCGGTTCTGCCCCGATGCCGGCGGGAAGCCGAAAAACCCAAATCTGTCGCACCGCAGCGAGGACATAATCACCGCCGGCACAAACGCAGTCGGTCCGGGAAGCACCGACACCGAAAAGCCACTCTCCATAGCGGCACGCACCAACGCCGCCCCCGGGTCCGATATCCCCGGTGTCCCCGAATCGGTTATGTAGGCGATTTTTTTGCCTTCTTTGAGATATCCCAGAACCTGATTTATCCGCCTGTCCTCGTTATAACTGTGCAGGGATATCAATTTTGCAGAAATCCCGAGATGATTTAGCAATTTTTTTGCCCGGCGGGTATCCTCGCAGAATATAATATCAGCCGAGGCAAGCACCTCCCTTGCCCGCTGGGTAATATCTCCCAGATTCCCAACCGGTGTGGGAACTATATATAGGTCAGGATTGGTGTTAGAAAAGACCCTCATACTATCTCAAAAGCCGGAAATTGAATGTGCTTTGAGTTATCAACGAGAGTTTTATATAAGGATGGTCCAAATCGGGCGTTCTTCCCTTTTCATAGATATACGCCAGGGCGTAAATTTTGTCGCTGTCTGCGCTGGGCGGGTTGTTCCTGAACGCCACTATTTCCACTATATCCCCGACATCAACCCGCACGGAATCGGAGAACGATGAGTCATCATACTGCTGTGCCACCGAAAGTGTGTCAAATACATCTCTGGTTGCCCCCGTGGCTATCTTTTTAAATCTGGTGTGAAATGCCCTCGTCCATCTTCCCTCGTTGACTATTTGATATGGTGTGACAAGTGCGTATGAGGTATCAAAATAGAAATCTATTGAATCCGCAAGAAATTCGTTTTCCGGTGAGCCATAATAGAAATCGTAGCCCTCATAGTCTATTATAGAATACCGGCACTGCCAGGGATATTCCCCGTTGTTATTGAGTCTGAATGCTCCCGGACCTCGGGAGTCTAAATTGATTTCGTCGGTATAAATTGAACCTACAAGTTCGGCGGATGTTCGTTCGCTCTCGCTTTTGCCAGTAAACGCCGTGACCGAAAATGTCCCAAATGTGTCGGGATAATAGGCAAATGAAAGGCTTCCCGCCGGCACAGACCCAATCAAATCCGAATTGAAATACACTCTATACTCCTCAATGTTTGTTGAGGGACTGGGGTCCCATTGAAGGATGACCTGATAGTCGTCATCACCGAAGGTTATAGTTAAATTTGATGGTGGTTCCGGCACCTCCGGGGATTCTGTCCCTCCGCATCCGAAAAACAGCACCCCAAATATTCCCGCCGTCAGCAGTATAGATATTGTCCTGCCCCTCATCTTTTGACCTCCTTCGGAGATTTATTTCCGAATACATCAACTTTCCTGTTCCTCTTCGTCCCTCTCAACAACCTTGGCGACACCGGTCAGCACCTGCCCCGGCAGAAGTCTTATCAGCCTGACCCCCTGAGTGGCTCGCCCGAAAATTGAAATTTCTTTTACCCGCAGACGAATCAGAATCCCATCGGAACTGACCAAGACCACATCGTCCTCATCGCTGACCTCTAACGCCCCCACGACCTTTCCGGTGCGCTGGGTCACTTTCATAGCGATAATTCCCTTGCCGCCCCTTGATTGCTTGCGGAATTCCTCGGTCTTTGTCCGCTTGCCATAGCCGTTTTCTGCCACAAAGAGTATCGTGCCCTGCGGGTCGGAGATAACGGTCATAGAGACCACCTCATCGCCCGGGGCAAGCCTTATCCCTATCACTCCGCGGGCGTTACGCCCCATAACCCGCACCTGTTCCGCCGGGAAGCGAATTGATATCCCTCCCGCGGTGACCAGCATAACATCCTCGGAGCCGCTGATCAGCGCGCAGTCAATTAACTCGTCATCCTCGGGGACGGAGATTGCGATTATCCCGCGGCGCTTGGCGTGAGCAAAATCCGAAAGAGCAGTCCGCTTGACATAACCCTGCCGCGTCGCAAAGAACACCGACATATCCGGCGAGAACTCCCGCGTGGTCACCGTCGCGGCGATGGAGTCATCCCTGTGTATCGGCAGGAGATTGACGATTGCCGTGCCGCGGGCGGTGCGTCCCGCCTCGGGAATCTCATACACCTTCAGCGAATACGCCAACCCCCGCCGAGTGAAAAACAGCATCGTGTCGTGCGAGGACGCAACAAACAGGTGTTCCACAAAGTCCTCAACCTTGGTGGACATTGCGGTCTTGCCTCTGCCGCCGCGCCGCTGGGAGCGATACAGCGAAATCGGCGTCCGCTTTATGTATCCGCCCCGCGTGATAGAAACCACCATATCCTCATCGGCGATTATGTCCTCAATGTCTATCTCGCCCTCCTCGTCTATAATCTGGGTTCGGCGCGGGTCGGCGTATTTCTTCTTTATCTCCAAAAGTTCTTCCTGAATTATCTGGTAGATTTTCTCCGGATGGGACAGAACATACTCCAGATACTTGATTTTCTCCCGCAGTTCGGCAAGTTCTTTGATGATTTTCTCCCGCTCCAGCGAGGTCAGTCTTGCAAGGCGCATATCTAAAATTGCCTGCGCCTGAACCTCGGTGAGTTTGAGTTTTTTCATCAGTGAGGATTTCGCCTCGGCGGTGTCGCGGCTGGAGCGAATTATGCTGACCACAAGGTCAATCTGGTCCAGTGCGATGGCGAGTCCCTCAAGTATGTGGGCGCGCTCTTTTGCCTTGCGAAGACGATACCGGCTCCGCCGGATGACCACCTGCCGCCGATGGTCCAGATACGCCTCAAGCATCTGCTTGAGGTTCATCACCTTGGGCTGACCGTCCTTGAGCGCCAGAAGAATTATCCCGAAACTGGTCTGCAGGTTGGTCATCTTATACAACTTGTTCGCGACGATTTGCGGGTTTTCGCCGCGCTTGAGTTCTATCACCACGCGCAATCCCTCGCGGTCGGACTCGTCGCGCAGGTCCGCTATCTCGTCAAGTTTGCCGGTCTGGGCAAGTCTTGCTATCGTCTCAATCAACTGGGCTTTGTTGACCTGATACGGAAGTTCTGTGACGACGATTTTATCCCGGGCGCCCTTCTGCCCCGACTCTATGTGCAGTTTCGCCCGAACCTTGATTATCCCGCGCCCGGTCTCATACGCCTCCTTTATCCCCGACCTTCCCACGATGTATGCCGCCGTGGGGAAATCCGGACCGGGGATATACTGCATCAGGTCCGCCACGCTGCAGTCGGGATGAGCGATAAGATACACCAGTGCGTCAATCACCTCGCCGAGGTTGTGTGGCGGGATATTTGTCGCCATTCCCACGGCAATTCCGGCGGCACCGTTGACTAAAATGTTCGGAAAACTGGCGGGGAGATATTTCGGCTCCATCAGGGTGTTGTCGTAGTTGGGGATGAAGTCAACGGTCTCCTCCTCAATTTCGGCTAAAAGTTCCTCGGCGAGGCGGGTCATCCTGACCTCGGTGTATCGCATAGCGGCGGGGGCATCGCCGTCAATTGACCCAAAATTCCCCTGACCGTCCACTAAGGGCATCCGCATTGAAAAATCCTGCGCCATCCTGACAAGGGCGTCGTAGATGGCGGCGTCCCCGTGGGGATGATATTTACCCATAACATCGCCCACAACCCTCGCAGATTTTTTGTAGGGCTTGTTGTGGGTGTTGCCCATCTCATACATCGCATACAGAATCCTCCTCTGGACCGGCTTGAGACCATCGCGGACATCGGGGAGCGCCCGCCCCACGATGGTGCTCATAGCATAATCCAGATAGGAGTGCTTCATCTCCTCCTCTATATCCACGGGGATTATTTCCTGTTCTGCTGGCTCAAAGGGCATAGTCCAACTCCTGATTTGTCCATTTGGTTCAATTTATGGCATTTTTCGGCAAAGGCAAGCAATTTGGCGGGACGGCGGCTGCCCTCACAGTTTTTTCTCACACATATCCGCCACCGGGCAGATTTCGCAGTGTGGCTTTCTTGCGGTGCATATCTGCCGCCCAAGATTTAGCAGATTCAGGTGAAGGGACATATGCAGTTCCGGCGGGATAATCTCCGACAGGGGCATAATCATCCTGTCCGGCGGTGTGCGTGGCGGAAAAGCCCCGAGGCGTGTCATAATCCGGCGGATGTGCGTGTCCACGGGGAAAAGCGGAGCGCCGCCGCAGAACAGCAGAAACACCGCCGCAGTCTTCAGCCCGATTCCGTCAACCGAGGTGAGGAGTTTGACTGCCTCGGTGTGCGGCATTTCCAAAAGGAAAGAGGCATCGGGGACACCGCCGTTGTGTTCTGCCAACCAGCGCAGAAGTTTTTTTATTCTTGCGGCACGCTGGGACATCATCCCGGCAGGACGCACCAGCGCCGCAATTTTCTCCTCCGGCGCCGCAAGAACCTCATTCCAGGTGGGAAATTCCCTAACAAGGTTCCCGTAAGCCCTGTCCCGGTTGGTGTCGTTGGTGTTCTGCGAGAGAATCCCTCTGACGAGTGCGCCGGTGGGGTCGGGGCAGGATTTTGCCGCCGGTGTGCCGAACCTCTCCCTCAACCGGGCGTCAAGTTCGGCGAAATATTCGGAGTCAAATTTTTTCGGAAGTTGGATTTTTGCCATAGTTTGCCCGCCTTCTGCCAAAAATAACCCGTGCAGAACGGCGTGTCAACCGCACACATCGGAATCCCAAAGTTTGGTTGCCACGGGCGGGGAAATCCTGCATATTAGACAAAAACTTTCGGGGGAAAGGCGATGAAAAAGCAGCGCACTATCGCAAAACCGGTGGAACTTGAGGGCGTGGGGCTTCACACCGGGGAGAAAAGCAGAGTTCGGTTTCTTCCGGCGCCGGAGAACACCTGGTATGTCTTCCGCCGTGTGGACATAGACGGCAAGCCGGAGATTGAGGCGCTGGTGGAAAACGCCAAGGACGAACTCGTCCGTGGGACGGTGCTGGAGAAAGACGGCGTTGAGGTCAGCACGGTGGAGCACCTTCTGGCGGCGCTGTATGGGATGGAGATTGACAACTGCATAATAGAACTTGAGGGTCCCGAGCCGCCGGTGCTTGACGGCAGCGCAAAACCCTTCGCCGATGCAATCCTTGAGGCGGGAATCACCGAACAGAACGCCCCACGGGAGTATCTGGTGATTGATGAGGTCATCCAGTTCTCCCAGCCGGAGCGCAAGACGGACATTCACATAATCCCGTTTGACGGTTTCCGCATCACCCTGATGGTGGATTACGCCAACCCTGCGCTGGGGACTCAATACACCACCCTTGAGTCGCTGGAAAAAGAATTTTACACAGAGTTTGCCGGCGCAAGGACATTTTGTTTCCTGTCCGAGGTGGTGGAACTCAGGCAGAAAGGTCTCATCAAGGGCGGGAATCTGGACAACGCCATCGTGATTGTTGACAAAGAGTTCACCCCCGAGGACGAG
This sequence comes from bacterium, assembly GCA_027064665.1. Classification (GTDB taxonomy): domain Bacteria; phylum UBP14; class UBA6098; order B30-G16; family B30-G16; genus JAMOPH01. The sequence continues at coordinate 8,349 of JAMOPH010000311.1, forward strand.
AAATTCCTGCGGGAAAATTTTGACATCCCGCCCGACAGGAAAATTTTTGCCGGCAAGACAGGGATTCTCAACGACACGCCGCTGAGGTTTTACAACGAGCCGGTGCGCCACAAGGTGGTTGACCTGCTTGGGGATTTGGCGCTTTTGGGGGCGTTTGTCAAAGGGCACATAATCGGCGCCCGGTCAGGGCATTCGGCGAATGTGGCGCTGGTGAAACTTTTGCGCAAAAAACTTGAGAAACAGCGCCTTTCGGCGAAGTTCGGCGGCAGAGGCGCAGTGTTGGATGTCAGGGCGATAAACAAAATTCTCCCCCATAGATACCCGTTTTTGATGGTTGACCGGGTAATTGACTTTGAGAGCGGGAAATACGCCGTGGCGATAAAGAATGTCTCAATCAACGAGCCGTTCTTTCAGGGGCATTTTCCGGGGCATCCGGTTATGCCGGGGGTTTTGATAATTGAGGCGATGGCACAGACCGGCGGCTTTCTGATGATGAACTCCGTCCCCGATCCGGAGCACACCGTCACTTACTTTGTCGGCGTGGACAATGTGCGGTTCAAAAAGCCGGTGGTCCCCGGGGACCAGTTGGTCCTTCGGGCGGAGATGATTTACTTCAAGCGGAGAATGTGCAAGTTCAAGGGCACCGCCACAGTTGACGGCGAGGTCGTCTGCGAGGGTGAGTTCATCGCCACATTCGTCCCCAGGGAGGAGGAATGAACCCTCTGGAACAATGGCGAGAGGAACATATCCGCAAGG
>JAMOPH010000312.1 GCA_027064665.1 bacterium
ATGATGAGTATCGCCGACAGAACCGAGCGCTGCGGTCCCAATGTGGACGATGTCACCAGATGCGCAACATACACGGTGTCAAAAATCGGCGAGATGCCCCAAAAACCCGCCAGTTTGCTGATTGCGGCGCCAAACCCGTTCAACGACAGGTGCATTATCCACTTCCGGCTGGGGACACCGGAGGGCGCCCTTGAGATTAGAGATATCGCCGGCAGAATAATAAAACATCTAACAATCGCAAAATCCGGCGACAATGCATATATATGGCAACCAGAACCCAATATACCCTCGGGGATATATTTCATCATTATCCGCTCCGAATCAAGTTATACTCAAAAAAGCGTGCTCTATATCAGATAAACCGGTGATTTTATGTCAGTTCTTGTCTGCGAAAACATATCTTTTGAATATGAATCCGGCAAAAAAGTTCTTGATAATGTGACACTGAAAATTCGCCGTGGCGAACGGGTCGTAATAGTTGGCGAGAACGGTTCAGGAAAGACCACTCTGTCGCTGATATGCGCCGGGGCATATCGTGGCTACGCCGGTGCGGTGCATATAGATGGCAGATACTTCCCCTTTGACCCGCACACCGGCGCAGAGTTCCGCAGACGAATTGGCTATGTGTTCCAGAACCCCGAGGATGGGTTCGTTGCGACAGATGTTTATCGTGAGGCGGCTTATGCCGGCGAAAATTTTTCCATCCCCCCCGATATCCTGCGGCAGCGAGTGGAGTATTATCTAAAAAAGTTCGGGCTGTGGGAATATGCCCACTCCTCTCCGCTGGAACTTTCCGGCGGGATGAAGGCACGGCTGGCGATAGTCTCGGCGCTGGTGACCGGTGCGGAGTTTTTCATCCTTGACGAGCCCGAAAGTTTCCTTGACTGGCGGGGACAGCAAATTTTTGCCCGCACCCTTGACGAAATAGGCGCACAGGCGGGGATTTTGCACATAACCCAGTCGCCGGAGATGGCGCAAAAGGGCGATAAGATATACAACTTGTTGAATTGCAAAATAGAAGCGAAATCACATAAAAAATTACTTGATAAAGTGCCTGATATTCGCTTAAATCTGACCAAATTAAATTCCAGCGGACCCCTCAAAATTGAACTGGAAAATGTCTGCTTCAACTACGGCGCACGGCAGGTCCTCACCGGGATAGACCTCAAGGTGAAATCCGGGGAGATAGTCGGGGTTGTGGGGGCAAGCGGCGCCGGGAAGTCCACGCTGGCGCTTATGATTGCCGGATTTCTGGAACCACACGAGGGCAAGGTCCTCGTTGACGGCAGGGCGGCAATTCTGTTTCAGTTCCCCGAGCGCCAACTGTTTGCGGAAACGGTCAAAAGCGATGTTATGTTCGGTCCGAAAAATCTGGGACTGGAAAACCCCGAAAAGATAGCCGAGGAAAAACTCCGCCTTGTGGACCTTGACCCTAAATTCTGGGAATCCTCGCCGTTTGCGCTCTCCGACGGACAACAACGGCGGGCGGGAATCGCCGGCGTCCTTGCCACCGAGCCGGACATCATAATTTTTGACGAGCCCTTCGCCTCGCTGGATTATAAGGGGATAGCGCACCTTTTCCGCATAATAGCGGACCTCTCCCGCCGTGGCGCCACAATAATCCTCATCACCCACCGGACAGACCTTTTGATAAAACTCGCCCCACGAACCATCGCCCTCGCCGGGGGCAAAATCGCC
>JAMOPH010000313.1 GCA_027064665.1 bacterium
CGGGGGAGAAACGCTTTCCGCCTCAACCCGCAGAATCCTGATATCCCGGTGGAACGAAAGGGTCCTTGCCGGCTCCCCCTCAGGATGGGACTGCGAATCCACGGGCGTCTTCGGGAAAACCCCGGGATAGTGGGTGGTAATCACCGTCGGCGAGGGCGCCCCGCTCTCCGAACACTGCTGGCAGACTCCCTCGCAGAAGGCGAGTCTCTCCCCGGCAAGATCAAGCGGGGCGGAAAAAGTTTCGGTCGGCGCAGAAATTCCGGCAAAATTTTTCGCCCACAGCCGAAAATCCAGAGATATCTCGCCGAAGGGGTCGCCCTCAATGTCGGCAAACCGCAACCCATTGGGCAGAAGGCACTCGGGGAGATAGCCCGCATACAGAATCCGGGAGTTCTCGTCCACAAAGACCTGCTCGTCGGTGTGATGATACACACCCCGCAGTATGTAGAGCGTGCCCTCGGGACCGGGCGACCATCTTATGTGCAGTCCCTCCGCCGTCTTTACAATTTCAACATTCTGCGGAGTTGCCGGCGGTGTCCCCTCAAGGGCGTCAACCCGCCCAGAAAGTTCGGCGAGGTCCTCCTGAATCTGGCTAATATCCTCGGTTATCTCGTCGGTGGGATGAAATCTGCCCTGATAATGCTCCAACGGAATCCAGGTGGCGTCATCGGGCTGATTTTTATAATAGATATCGTAAACTCCCACCGGCAGAACGGCGGAATAGAAACCATCGCCGTGGTCGGTTAGATTTGTGCCCTCGGTGTATGGGTCTCCGCCGGCAGGCACTGCCCTTAGTGCGTGCCCGCTCTCATACCTGATTAACAATCTTCGCTGAGGCATAGTTCACTCCTTGTGTTTATTTCTAATCAGTGTGATTTTAACGGAGACGAAGACAAAAATTGGAAGAATTTTGCGAACAAAAGATTGACAAAAAACCTATATTAATTTATATTAGAAGTGTGAAAGCGTTTCGCAAAAGCGATATATGGAAAGGGGCGATTGCCCTGGTCTTGTTAGGGATTCTTGTATGGTCCCTCTTTCGCCCTGACTACTATTTCTGGCGGGCGAAAAAGACCATCCGCGCGCTGTGGGACCCAAATTATATCAGCGACGCCGCTGCAAGGATAAAGTGCTTTGAGCATCTGCAAAAACTTTCCCAAATCGGGCACAGCGACTGGGCAAACCTGCTTTTCGCCATAGGGTATGGGGCAAATCCCCGGATGAGCCCGAGCACCCGCGAGAATGTAAACATCACGCTTGACCTTTATGCTAATTTCCTGCGGACGCTGCCCTTAAATTCAGTTCTAATTGCAAACTCTCAAAACACTCTACCCCTGTGGTTTCTGCAAAAAGTGGACAGTATTCGCACCGATATAGTTCTAATTGACCGGGATTTCTGGCGCGATCCCCGGTACCGGGAATATATGATGGACGAGTCTCCATTAGGGTTTGCGTTCCCCCGCGAGGAAATTCTATCCGATAAATTTGCCGGCGACGGCGTTCGGGTTCCACCGGCGGTGATAGATCTCCTGAAGAGGAAGTATCCTATATTCGTTATGGGCGACAGCGCTCCGGAATTCCCGCCGGAAAGTTTATATTTTGTCCCGACTTTTGCTAAAATGTATCGCTGGGCGCCGATGCCCGACACAGTATATGCTGAACTTCTATTTAGAATGCTCTACGGGCAGAACTGGAACTATATTGCCGAGCACCCGCCGACGCAAAATGAAAAGTGGTTTGTAAACAGCGGCGCCGCAGAACTCGGAAATATATTAACAAAAACCACAGAAATTTTACATAATACCGGCCAAGATTCGCTGGCTCAACTCCTTATGCGGAAATTCAAGCCGTGGCTTCGGTGGAGTGATACCCCATTTTCTCGCTTTGAAACGAAGTTATGAAAATTTATCGCAAAATATTAATGCTTCTATTGCCAAGTTGGTTAATAATAGCATACATAAATGTCAGATCATCGGATTATGCATCACCGATACACTCTGGTTCTTTTGATCAAATGCTGAAATTCATAAATAAAACCATCGCCGATTATGGCACCTCGTGTTGCTACAGCAACCACTATCAATTCCCGCCAGAATTAGTACCCGAAGGAATCAAATATCCTTTTGAGGAAGGAACGGCGATTTTGTTCTCCTGCCCGATTTCATCAGTGGTTATATGCAACTGGAAGGAGTGGGTTGTGCTATATACAATAGAAAAAGCCACAAAATTTAGGCACGATGTCGCACTCATACCAGCGAATTTTATAAATTCGCCGGAAATGTGGAAATTTTTAACAAAAAATTGGGAGATTGATGTTTCGGAAAAATTCAAATTAGATGGAATTAGCGATATCAATGAGGTAATAGCACATTTTTTGACAGAAAATATCCCCGTTATGACCACCGCAAACATTGTGGGAATAACCAAATATCCCTCGGCCCAATGGGGATTTGCGCGCAGGATATTCCCGCCGGATATGGATCCGCAGTTGATTCACTCCCTCGCCTACACTGCATCAGCGACAATTTTTAAGAAAATCACCACCTCCACTCCTATATGGAGCTTCCCCGACTATAACGCCCTTATGTACAATGGCGATTCCGTATTTTTCTGCATCCTCAATACTGTTTCCTACTACGACACCATAAATCCCTCCATATCGGACAGTTTATTAGATGCTACCGACAGATTTCTATTCTTTGCCCGGATGTACGACTACCTTATGTGGTGTTCACTCCGCCAGAAAAAATTGGGTAGAGATGTATCTGTGTACGCAGACCGGCTTAAAAATGAACTAAATGGCCTTGTGGGGTACGATGTATTTATCGGATTGATGGAGGATTCGCTGGAAAAAATTGCCTCTTCCAATTCCCAGCCCAGCAGATCGAAAAAATGAAAAAATTCTCAAATTTTCCTTGACAACAACAACAACAACTTATCTTACGCCCGCAGGGTTGAAACCAAAAAGGAGGTAACCTATGCGGGCACGTTGGATGGTCGTAGGTCTTATTGTGTTGTTTGCACTTGCGCTTTCGTTTGCCGAGGAACACTATGTATGCAAAAAAGTGGGCGACCTGGACAAATGGGGAGTTCCTCGGTGAAAACAGGAAAAGCTTTTCAGCAATGGCGTGGTAATATACATTGATATTTACAAGGACCACGCCGAGATATAAGTTGCCCTGCGGATACTACAAAAATCAGAGAAACCGTCAATAAAGTGGTAGATAAGATACTCCAAGAGTTATAAGTCTTAGTACGATGCGTATGGAGGAAAGGAACAATGTGGATGCTGAATAAAAGGTTCACTGTGGGGAAGGGGTGTTTATCCCTTCCCCTTCTCCTCACACTGCTAATATGGACTAATTCTTTCGCCGATATAATTCAGCCAACACATATACTTGCCAACAATGTCTTTAAATTTCTCAAATACACTATTGGGGATTCATCGGCTGTATTGATGGTACCGGGGAGTGATTGGTACGAAACATTAAATTCTCTCAATACTCTCCCTAATTTAGAAGTAGAATACTACGACAGAGCAAATCCATCTATGGATAGCGCCTATATTGAGCATGCTAAACAATCTGGTAAAATAGTTCTTGGTTACGGAATGTGCAATTTTCCGGGTTGGAACAGCGATAGCAGTTATGTGTTCGGATATTTAGAAAGATTCTCATCTTCTCCGCCATCTGACTCTTTATATGTCCGCGCCGCAAGAGGATTACTTTACACGAATCAGGACTATTCTTTCATAACTGATCCGCAAACCCCCTGGTATATGATTGAAAATTTCTCCTCAACTATTCTGAATACTATGTCCCCTCTCCTCGACACTCATCGTGAGCTCGCTGATTCACTTATATCTTTCTTCATAGATAATGGATACTACAAATATATGCCGCTTTTCTGTCTTCTGCTGGTTATGACAGAGATAAAAGAAAAAACAGGTATTCTATCCGAGTCAGATCAACAAAAGCTATTAGATGGCGTAAAAGAATGGATAGAGACTCATTCTACTGCTCACAATATAGAGTTTATTAAACAACTCTACGAACAAACTATTGAAGAATTTTCAAATTCAGGGGAGAAACCTTCAGAACCTTCTCACTCCACCACCCACGGCTCGGAGTCGGAATAGTGTCGGGGCGCAGAGTGCGGGAATTCTTCGGCGCAGAAGGTCATCTCCACAGGACCGTAGCCCACCGGGGCGTCGTCAAAGAACCACGCCAGCCAGCGTCCGCAGGGGACGACCTGTGTTCCCAGCGGGTCCTCGCCGGGGATGACAAGGCGCAGCGTGCGGGAATTTGGGTCGGCGCGCCAGAAATCCACCGCGCGGCGAACCTGCGCCAGAACCCGCCCGTCGGCAAAGTCCGCGCGAATTTTATAGACCACGCGCCCGCGCTCAAGATCATACTCCGGCGGAAAAAATGTGGCACCTCTTGTCGGGAATTCCACCTCACCGACCTTGAATCCCTTAGAATACAACAAAAATTTGCACGATTTGTGAGGAAACACAAGATTTTTCTCGTCAGCAATCGCCATAAACTCCTCCAATTTTAGTCCTCATACCACCGAAGACTATAACTTATGACAAAGTTGTTTCTAATTTTCTTCTCCGCTTGCGCTCGCGGCGGCTCAATTATACGCACACCATCGGGATATATATCCGACGATACGACCTCTATCGTCCCAAGAATCATCTCGCTAATATCACTTTTTCTAAATTTCGGCGGGAAAAGCAGTTCAACCCTGACGGTCAGGGTGAACGCAATAACATCGGACAGGCGCAGGGAACCCAGCACCGCCACCGAGGAAATCCGCGCCGCGGGCATAGACGATGCGGGGATATCCTCATCGCCCACTAAAACCGCGCGGAAATTTATATTTTTTATTAGATTTTTCCGCACAGATTCTAATATCTGGTCCATTATGTTCATATCTCCTCCTACCGCTGGAATTCTACACCGACATCTTCGCCCTCAAACTGGACGACCTCAAGCGCCTGCTCAAGTTCATCTAAAAATCTGCGGTGGTAGAACTCGGCGCGGACGGCATATATATCATCCGGATACGAGGAATTTTCGCGCAGAACGAGGGAAAGATTCAAATTTATCGCAGCCTCGCGGAAAATTTTTGGGTTTTTCACTTTCGCCGCGGGGTCATCTATCTCCGGGAAGCGCTTTGATAATTTGTCGGCGAGGATTTCTATCACCAGATCGTGCCGGTCTATTATGGGAAGGTCCTCCAAAAGGGCGCCCTCCCGCGCAAAAAGGTCCGACGGCGTGAAAAATACCGCATCATAGAGGGACATAGATTTCACCTCCATCTAATTTTACTAATTGTGGACGATTAGAACCGAGCCGGGGGACCATAACAAAATCCCCCGGCTGGCGGGCGGTTAGGCGAGATTTTTGATAATCCCGTGCGCCTGAAGGGAGTTGCGGACCTCAAGGGTGTATTCGCCAAGGATTCTGCGGGCGACAAAATCCGCGCCGGCGGGGGTGGCATCAAAGTCCGACAGGGCGCGGTTTTCCATCGGCACAAGCGCCAGACGGCGGGTGTCCAGAAACATCACCCGGTCGTCGGGGAAATTCACATCCACCACGATGGTCTCAATCATCCCCAGCGGCAGGTCGCCGACGAACTCATACACCGCAGATCCCGTCCGGGTGTCGGTCAGGCGGGTGCGGACGATGGGCGCCGAGCCGGAGGTCAGGTTGAAGGAGGAAATTTTGCGTGCCTGCTTTGTCCCCACCAGAATCAGGTTGGGCTGTCCGCCGTCCTTGGCGATCTCCTCCAGAAGGTCGTTCATCATCGTGGGGGAAAGTTCCGCGCCGCCGGCATCGTGGACATTCCCGCCGGAACGGTCCACAAAGTAAAGGACCCCTCCCATCGTGCGCGGGACAGTAGGGTCTGCGGGGTCGGCATACCTGCGCCCGAAGATCGCCGCGTGGTTCATCTCCATCTGCAGTTGAATCAACCCGTCGCGGACCGCACGGTCAATGATGTCCTCAAAGACCAGATGGCGCGAGTTCCTGACGGTGTTTGACACGCGGATCGTCCGGGTGAAGATCTGGGTGAAGTTGTATTCGGTGCCGGGTTCGGTCCAGGAGTCGTCGCCGGGCTCGGTGCCCTCCGCCGCGGGGATATAAAGGATTTTCACCACGGTTCCGGAACTCATCGCCTCGGGAGTGGTGTCGCCGTATCCCCGCTGGACAGTCAACGCATCGCCGGAGACCGAAAGGACCTTCATCTGCTCATCATACCCGACAAAGCCCAGAATCATTCCCGGCTTGAACTTTGTGCCGTCGGCGACGGTGATTGAGGTGTCGGAGTCGGTGATATCGGCTGCAAGGGAATCCTGGGTGGGCTGGACCACATCCTCAACCCACTCGTGCTTGTAGTGGCGCGCCCGCCCGACCACCGGGATTTTGCTCAAAAATGTGGGTGAACCCGCCACAAGTGTCGCGAAAACCTCACTCAAATCCCTGGTGAGGTCCTGGAAGGAATAACTTGTGAGCATAGAAAACCTCCTGATTTTGGGTTGATTTTACCAAAAAAACGATTAAATTTTTCATATACGGGGATACCAATGAGGAAAGAGAATCTACTCATAGGTATAGTGGTTGTTTTAACCGGTATACTTGGCATAACCGGTATAGGAGGCAAATCTATTGGAACCGATTTTGCAAGTTATTATGTGAGCGCAAGTATAGTTAGATTTGAAGGCGCTGAAAAAATATATAACATTGCGACTTTTGACAAATGGAGAAAGAAACTTGGGTTGCCTTGTGGAATATACAGATATCCACCTGTGTGGGCTATGATTGTTGTCCCGTATACATTTTTGCCATTTAAAGTAGCCCTGTTAATTCACCAAGTAATTTTAACAATTTTCCTATTCTTTTTCTGGAAAATTCTTTTCAATTTACCATTTTATCAAAACAATAAAATCAAGTACTTCACATTGTTCGCATCTTTGATGTTTTCCGGCACGGTAGCATCAATAAGGGTTGGGCAAATTGATATCATAATAGCATTTTTATATATATTTTCTTTATACTTAATACTTCGAAACAACAAACTTTCGCCGGTTTTTCTATCCCTATCAGCAATAATAAAGGTCACCCCGGGGAGTGCGATAATAGAATTTATCAAAAATAAAAGATTTGATTTTTTGATTTACTTTACAATAACCATACTAGTTATAATAGTGTTATCCATCATTTTAGCAGGTTTATCCCCATGGCTCGGGTACATAAAATCTCTAAATATTATTTCTAAATCCAACATACCTTCGTCTTTAACGACAACTTTTAGTAAGGTATCTTCCAAATTATATAATATTTGGTGGTTGATTCCCATATTAGCAATAATTGTAATATGGACCAAACTGACCAAAAATATCATCTACAACTGGGCTCTTTTGAGTTGGGTAATATTTCTCTCGACGCCTATAACAAACCCCTCATACTATATTTTCACACTATTTCCATTTTATTATTTTATACAAATGAATACATCTAGAAAAAATACCGCAGTAGTCTGCATACTATTTGCCGCTTTTATTATAGCAAATTTACGAAATCCGTTCTATACCGGAAATCTGATCAAACCTTGGATGGTAGTTATTGCGATAATAATAACGCTATTTTCTAAGCGTGAGGAATAATAAGCCAAAACAAGAAATAGAATTAGGTAAAATTCTCGATAACTGGGGAAATTATACGAGATTATGGATGCGAATTAGTTTTAGTTTAGGGGAAAGTCCCGAGCGTAATGTCTATGACACAGAAATATCTCCGTGCAGACACAAGTTGGAGCGGAGATGATTGCTAAATGAGAGATACGCCGCCATTGGCAAAAGGTGTAGGCATGTATTCAGGCGAACTTTCATTATTCAAAGCAGTAATCAATTCCGCCGCCGAGAATCCCACCTGCTCCGACTGTTGGAGGGTAATAGATGCTGAATTAGAGAACAAATTAGAAATAGAAGTAATAAAAATACCTTATCCTAAAGTGTTTGAGTTATCATATAATAAAAAAATCAGCCCACGCAGACGCTTTAGGGAGAATTTGGGACTTGGACTAAACTATAAATCCTACTTGGAAGGTCAATGATGAGAAAGGCGTTATTACTATTAGTAACATTATTTTATATATTGCACGCGGAATGGAGATTAGGAATAGATGGCGCTAATCCTCAATTTGCGAGTATAATTTCAGAAATAGGAAATTCGGTTTCTGGAATAAACTTAGTAAAATGGGAAGATATTGAACCAGAACCTCCGGATAGTTCCCATCACTATCATTTTGAACTTCTTGATTCTTTAGTGTGCACATTTCAAACCTATGGCTTGGAACTTCAAATAAATATAAAATGCATATCTCCGTGGGGATGCGCCGGCTATGACACCGGGACAGGGGAGCACTCATATCCTCCCGCAGACTCTTTCTGGGATGATTATGGGCGATTCGTCGCCTCATTAGTGGAACGATATGACGGAGATGGCTATAATGATATGCCCGGTCTAATAATTCCTATTAGATATTATCAAATAGAATCTGAAGCCGGTCATTTCTTCCGGGGAACCGCCGAAGAATATGTCAGATTGCTTGAAACAGCTTATCAACACGCCAAATCAGCCGATTCTAATGTGGTTATAATGTGTGCCGGCTGGAATCCGGGGGATTTATTTGTAGACGATCCTCCCGAGGATGTTATAAATGACAGAATTCATAGTAGCCCATATATACAGCATAGATTTGAGTTTATTAGATATATATTGCAGTTTGGAAAGGATTTCTTTGATGTTTTAACTATTCATCCCAGTGCGCACTATACCGGAATAGTTCCCGCAGTGCGATATTTTAGAAATCTAATGAGCGAATTCGGCTATTCAAAACCCATCTGGGCTGATGATATGGCAAGCGGATTTTTAGAATTCCATTTTTTTATGCCGGAACCTATCCCAAGCGATGCTGAACAAATCCACTCTATTCTCTCGGATCCCTCCGATTCAAGATA
>JAMOPH010000314.1 GCA_027064665.1 bacterium
TGTCCACTCCCACGCTTCTGACGGTTGAGCCCCAAGCCCACACTCCGACACTTGCCACCTCAACCCCCCACGCAACCGCCGCAACGAGCAACGCCAGCACCAACGCCTTTTTCATCTTGACCCCCTCTTTTATTCTCCACATAGATAATAATGATTCAAAACCCAAAAGTCAATAGTTTTTTATCTGACTGGATAAGAAATTTTCAATTTTCCCTTGCGGATACCCATATTTGTGGGTAGTTTTTGACCGTGGACGAAAAGACGAGACACAGGATTGCCGAACTTCTCTCGGAGTTTGGATTGAGCGAGAGGGAGGTTGCGGTTTATGTGGCGTTGCTTGAGCGGGGCAGCGCCACAGCCCAGCAACTTGCCGAGATAACAGAAATTCCGCCCACCAAAATTTACGATGTGCTCAACCAACTTGTTGAACGGTGGCTATGTCGGAAAGTGGTAGCCAAGGATGAGGTTTACATCGCAATTCCGCCGGCGGAGGCGGGGAAGTCGTTTCTTGAGCAGTTGAAGGGGGGTTCCGATTCCGAGGTCAACAGCCTTATTTACTATGGCGAGGAAGTAAAAAGGGAATTGGCGGAATTTGCCCGGAAAGGGAGCACCACTTTTTTGATTCCGCCGAGCGAAAGGATAAAGGTTCTCAGGCGGAAAAACGAAATTATCCATATGCTTCGCTCCCTCAACTACACCGCTCAAAAGGTTCTGAGGGCTGTTATAAGACCGCCATTTGTCGTTGGAGTGGGAGAATCGGAGAAAACCGACGGTTCGGAGCCATATTTGAGGGGAGTGAAGTTCGTCATCGTGGTTGACCATCATATCTGCGAGGATGCCGATATGGCTCTGTTCGCCCGAGAGGCATCGGGAGACTCAAGCCAGAGAACCGCTGTCTATTATTATCCTCATATGAGGCTTTCTATGGTTATAAGCGACGAAAAGGAAGCCGGCGTGTCGCTTTTTAAGCCCTACGGCAGGGTTGAACTGTGGGTCAGGGACGATGCCGTGGTCAGGGCGCTGGCGCTGTCTTTTGATAAACTCTGCGAAAAATCAATCCCGCTTTCACCCCAAAAGGTTGACGAGATATGTCTTGGACAGAATTCAAAAGATTAGAGAAGAAACTTGCGGCAATGGGGCTTTCAAAATATGAGGCGCAGGCGTATCTTGTGATAATGCTTTCGGGAAGACTTCCGGCACAGCGGGTGGCGGAACTCACCTCAATCCCCAAAACCAAAATCTATCAGGTGTGCGACAAGTTGGTTGAAAAGGAAATGCTGGCGGTGGAGAGGGAGTTGGAGATAGTCTATGTTGCAAAACCCCCCGACGAGGCGATAAACAACTATCTCCGCTGGTGCACAAGAGTCGCCACCGAACGGGTGTTTGAGACCGAAAGCATTGCGCAGAAACTGGCGGATATTTCCGTGGATATCCCGGAACCCCGGATTAAGGAGCCCTACGTTGTGCCCTATGTGGGTATGGCACAGATTGAGAAAAAACTTTCCCTTGTTGCTGCCGGCGCTGATGAAATCATCGTGATGATTTCATCTCTGTTCTCGCCGCTGATAAAATTCTGCAGAGAAAATCCGGGGCGCCTCAAAAGGATAATCTGCCCGCCGGCGGTGGCTAAAAACTTAAAGGTTCCCGCCAAAAATGTGGTTGAGGGCACCGCCCCTG
>JAMOPH010000315.1 GCA_027064665.1 bacterium
GACGGACTTTTACTCCCATCGGGCGAAGGGCGCCGATGCCCTGATTGTCATAACCGATGGTTTCCCATCGGTGGGCGAGACCGGGCAGAAGATGATTCGCACTTTAGTGGAAAGCCACAGCGACATCCCCATCTACATCATTGCTGTGGGCGAGGATGTCAACGGGAATTTTCTGGAAAAACTTGCCAGAATCGCCGACGGTTCGGTGATATATATCCCGCCGGGGGCGGAGAAATCCACGGTTGAGGATGAGGTCTCGCGGTATCTTCTGCCATATCTGACGCGGAAACCGTATGAGGTCAAAAGGGTGGAGTTCAACGGGAAACCGGTGGAGTTCTATCCGCCGCGCCCGATTGCCTACGGCGGCATCGCCTGCCCCATTGTGTGGGCGGTTGAGGACAGTCTTTCCGGCAAGGTGCGGGTGAAAGTAATCACCAACTCTGGCGAGGAGTTCAGCGCCGAGGGGAGAGTTCTGCCGTCTGCGGGTTATGTTCAGCGTCTGTGGGCGCGCGCCCGCGTGAATTTCCTGCTTGACAAAATCGCCAGCGAGGGCGAGAAAAAAGAGTGGGTTGACGAGATTATCGCCCTGTCCAAGAGGTTCACCTTCGTGACGCCATACACGGCGTTTCTGGCTGCGCCCCGCGCGGTGCTTCGCCCGAGGGTTATCCAGCCGCGGGACCCCAAACTTGTGATTGATGCGCCCTATGCGGTGCGCGTGGTGGTTGAGATGCCCTGGGGCGAACGGATAGTCGCACAGAAAAACCCGAAAACCGGTCTGTGGGAAGCGCGCTTTCTGGTGCCGCAGAATATCCGCGACGGCGAATACTACTGCACGCTGATAATCACCGATAAGGCGGGCTCCCAGTGGCGCCAGCGCCAGAAATTCGTCGTTGACACCAAACCGCCGCAGTTGAAGGCAAAAATTGAACCGCAGAGAGCATCCCCCGGAACCCGCGTTCTGCTCAAGGTCTTCGCCCCGCAGGACACCAGAACAATTATGGCAAAACTTCCCAACGGCAAAACCCTGTCTCTGCACTATTCGGGCAGATACAAGGCGTCGGTTGCCGAGTGGGTTGTGCCCTCGCTTCCGCCGGGGAAATACAAAATTCGCTTCGTCGCCACAGATTTTGCGGGAAACCAGCAGGAGACCGTCGCCGAAATCACAATTTCGCAGTAGCGCGGGAGTCTGCGAGTGAATTTGACGATTGCGAGGCGCCATAAGGAAAGCGGATGCATCAGATGTTCGTCCGTCAGTATCCGGGGCACGATAGCCGGGCATCCTCACTTGAAGGGGCGTTGCCCCCCTTTATTGCGGGTTCAAGTCCAAGTATACGCGAAGATATCAAACTGTCTTGAATATATCCAACTTTTCGAAAAAAATAAAACTGCCGGGGGCGGGACTTGAACCCGCACGGGCGCTATGCCCACTAGATCCTGAATCTAGCGCGTCTGCCAATTCCGCCACCCCGGCAAATTGCCTTGCAAATTATCTTCCTCGGATTTAATTTGCCTCTGGCACCGAAAAAGTCAAGAGGTTTTTTGATGAAAGTTGTGGCGAAAAATAAGAAAGCCTACCACGACTACGAGATAATAGAGACCTACGAGGCAGGGATAGTGCTTGAGGGCTCCGAGGTTAAATCTGTGCGCGCCGGGCGCGTGAATATGAAGGATTC
>JAMOPH010000316.1 GCA_027064665.1 bacterium
CTTCCCAGACCCGGATATCTTCTGCGCACACAGACCTCGCCGGTGCAGATAAGGGTGATGGAGACTCACAAGCCCCCCATCAGGGTCATTGTTCCGGGGAGGTGTTATCGCCGGGATGCGATTGACCCCACGCACTATTACACTTTTCACCAGTGCGAGGGGCTGTATGTGGACAGAGATGTCAGTTTTGCCGATTTGAAGGGGGTTCTCACCGCATTTGCCAAAAGACTTTTGGGTCCGGAGGCAAAGGTTCGGTTCCGCCCGCACTTTTTCCCGTTCACAGAACCCTCGGTGGAATATGATTTCTCCTGTCCGGTCTGCGGCGGGAAGGGATGTCGTATCTGCAAGGGCACCGGATGGATTGAGATTTCCGGCGCCGGTATGGTTGACCCTGAGGTGTTCCGTGCCGTCGGCTATGACCCGGAAGAATATCAGGGCTTTGCCTGGGGAATGGGAATTGAGCGAATCGCTATGGTGAAATACCAGATTGACGACATCCGCCTGCTGTATGAGAACGACCTCGCTTTCCTTGAGCAGTTCAGATAAATTCCTGCCTTTGCGCGCTGGAAATCCTGGGCGGTTATTTTTGTGAAGTTTGTAGTTGAAGGAAAATTTGAGGAAATAAAAATACCCCCGGCAGGATTCGAACCTGCGGCCTACGGTTTAGGAAACCGCCGCTCTATCCACCTGAGCTACGGGGGCTCCCTGTGAAAATATGGACCCACCGCGTGGTTGTC
The DNA here is from genome assembly GCA_027064665.1 of bacterium. Classification (GTDB taxonomy): domain Bacteria; phylum UBP14; class UBA6098; order B30-G16; family B30-G16; genus JAMOPH01. Next base: position 738 of record JAMOPH010000316.1, read on the forward strand.
AAGCATAACTTTTGGGGGCAGTTCCGCAAAATTTGTCTTGTGCTTGGGCGAGGGACCCTTTTATTTTTAACCAAAATGAAGGGGTAAGGTATGGGAGTGTCTGCGGCTACGCTTCTTTTCTACATCCTTTTGGGGATTGGTGTCGCCACGCTGATTTCCCTGATTCCGGCGCTGCACATCTACAATGTTATGGGGCTTATAATAGTCGCAATCCTCAGTTTTGGGCATTTTATCCCTTCCGAGGTCATCCCGTATATGTTTATGGCGATGCTGGTCACCTATTCAATCCTCAACACGCTCACGGCGGTGTTCCTTTCGGCTCCCGATGAGAGTATGATTTTCGTCGTTATGCCCGGGCATAAGGGGCTTCTGTTAGGCAAGGGCTATGAGGTCGCTATGCAGACAGGGTTTGGCTCGCTTCTGGGGATTTTGCTTCTGGTGCTTATAACTCCGCTTTCGTTCTCTGTGCTCCCCCAGTTGAGGAAACTTCTAACGCCGCATATGCACTGGATTTTGGGGCTTATCATCGTGTATATTTTGATGTCCGAGTGGCCCAAGGCTATGGAGCGCAAACCCGCCGGGTGGCCCCGATTCCTTGAGGCGTGGCGCTCCCTCGGAGTCGGAATTTTGACCTTTGTCCTTTCCGGCTTTCTGGGATTGATTGTTATGAACAAAACCCTCATTCCGCTCAAATCGTCGTTTCAGTCGCTTCTGCCGGTTTTTGTGGGGCTTTTTGCTGTGCCATCTGTCCTTTTGAATATCGTCTCAAAGGAGAAAATCCCCGAACAGCACATCGCAGAATCCATTGATGTGAACTTTGAGGTCTCGCTCAAATCAATGATTTCCGGCGGATTGGGCGGGCTTTTGGCGGCTCTGTTCCCCATTGTCACTGCGGGTATCGGTGGGCTGATTGCCGGGCACGCCAC
>JAMOPH010000317.1 GCA_027064665.1 bacterium
ACCCAAACCCAAAAAGCCAAAGCCGAAAGTAATCAAAAAGGTCACGAAAAAATCCAAGAAGAAAAAGCCCAAGCCGAAACCAGAATCCTCAAGGCGCAGACAGACCTCAAAGACTCTGGCGCAGGGGACAGCCTCGGTGCAGATTGAGGGCAAAAATTTCACCGATGATTTTTACCTCAACCTGATTATCACAAAAATTGCGAACAACTGGCTCAATCCGCTGCGGGGCGGAAGGAAAATCTCGGCGGTGGTGTATTTCCGCATCCAGCGGGATGGCACGGTGACCGATATAAAACTTGAAAAGTCCTCGGGCAACAGTTTATTTGATCAGTCTGCGCTGCGGGCTGTGATGGCGGCATCGCCGCTTCCCGCACTTCCGGAAAGTTATACCGGCGACTTTTTAGGGGTCCATTTTATGTTTGAGCACACAGGATATTAAAGGGAGGGAATTATGGAATATCGGCGCGCGCAAAATGGCGTCTATGCGGTGGTTCTCCACACCGGCGACGACCCAATTGAGGCATTGACCGAGTTTGCCCGGCGGGAGCGTATCACCGGCGCCGTGTTCGGTATCGGCGCCCTTGAATGGGCGGAAATCGGCTACTTTGATGTCCACAAAAAGCAATACCTCGTCCGCCGTGTGGACGGATTTTTTGAACTTCTGTCCCTTATGGGCAACATTGTGTTCGTTGATGGCGAGCCGGTGGTTCACATCCACATAATTCTGGGCAAGCCCGATTATTCCACAGTTGGCGGACATCTAATGAAAGGGAAAGTCTCCGTCACCGGAGAAATATTCGTCTTCCCGGCGGATATTCCGCAACTTACGCGAGAGGTTAATCCAGAGTTTGGGCTGAAGTTGTGGAAAGTGGAGTGATTTTGGGGAACGAGACCACTAATTGATTTCGTTGCGGCAGAGAATAGACGATTAGATAGTTCCCGGTTGTCCCTATCAGTTTAGATTTGAGGCAATCTCTTTTAGTATTTCCTTGAGTTCTGGGATTTTATTTTGCACTATATCCCATACAATTTCCAAATCTACGCCGAAATAGGCGTGGATAAGTATATCTCTCAAACCTGCAATTTTTCTCCATTCTATTTCTGGATAACTTCCCTTGATGTCATCGGGCAAATTTTTGGCTGCCTCACCTATTATTTCAAGGTTCCTTATCACAGCATCCTGAATTAGTTCGTTGCGCAGGAAATCATCAAAGGTCATATTCGCCGTGTATTTCTCAATTTTACTAATTGCTTTAAGTATATCGTTGGAATACGCTTTATATTCCCGAGGCATATCTCACACTCCTCAATATATGAGGTTTCAAATCCGGCTTTATAGATTCCAAAATTACAAGGTCAACTTTGCACCCAAACAAGTCTTCCAGAAAAAACTTTAGCCCCATATAGTTATCAAAAGTTTTCTTGCCCTTTTCAAATTCCACTAAAATGTCTATATCGCTGCCAGTTTTCTGCTCGCCTCTGGCATACGAGCCAAATAAACCTATCTTCTTAACCCCAAATTTTTTGATTTTCTCTCTATTGTCCTCAATTCTCTTCAATATCTCGCCCGAGTTCATCATTTTTATCACTCCATAGAGATATTTTTAGAAATTTTGCCGACTTTAATCTACGTTCGCCCGCATTTTTTTGCCCCGAACAA
>JAMOPH010000318.1 GCA_027064665.1 bacterium
TGATACTTATTTCACAAATGCAACACGTTATCAGTCAATAAATTCCCGGACGACCTCAATTATCTGGGGGAGTTCATCAACCAAATCGGGGCGGACAGAACGCACATAGCGGCTTATGTCCTCAACAATATCCCCCGTGGGACGGGGAGCGCTGTGTCCGGGAACTTCTTCCATCTCAACCCGATGAATTTCAATCGCAACCAGATATATACCCGATTTGCGGGCAAGTTTCCGTATTTTGACCAGCGGCAGAGAAATCGCCCTCGGGAGATACACCGACAACTTCGCCACTGCGCCGGCGGGGACCTCCTCCAGCGCCGACAAAATCTCCTCCACCGGCTCGGAGACCTCGCCGCGGGTCAGGTCAACCTCAACTTTGACAAACGGGACCGATGAAACCGGGACGAACTCCCACTGCACCCGGCGGGGCGTGTCCAAAAATATCCTTCCGGCGACAAAGCCTTTCTGCTCATCCGCCTCGGCAAATGTAACCCGCTGGATACTTCCCGGATAAACCGCCGGCGGGTTCGTCCACACCTGCTGATGCCTGTGTATATGCCCCAGCGCAACATAATCCACCGGCAAATCGGAGATGGTCGCCGGAGAAATCTGCGGTCCCTCAAGGACATAACTTGCATCGCTTCCGGACAATTTCGCCCCCGTGACATAGGCGTGCGCCAGAACCACCGCAGGCTTGTCTGGGTCAACCTGAGCGACCAACTCCCGCAAAACCTCATCGGGATTGACCCCATACAAATACGGCAGCGCCACAACCTGCAAAACCCTTCCGCCGGCAAGTTCCACAGGATAGACCTGTGCGCTGTCGGCGACAATCACCCCCTCAATGCCCAAGGTGGCATAAATTTTCGCCGGATGGTCTCCCTCACGGGGCACCTCGTGGTTGCCCAGAAGATACACAACCTTCGCCCCGGCAGAAAGTATCCGCCTTAAAATCCGTGCGAGGATATTCTCCACCGTGGGCGATGGGTCCGCACGGTTGAGGATATCGCCGCACAGAAAGACGATATCTGCGCCGAAATCGGCGGCAAAATCCGCAATCTGGTTGCCGGCATCCTCAGCCCACCTGAACTGAAGCGGATAGCCGTCGCTGTCTCTGAGGGAAATCATCCGCCGCCCTAAATGCCAGTCGGCAGTGTGAACGAACTTTATCGCATCAACTCGTCCATCCATTGCTCCACCTGCGGCTCCAAAAAATCGGACAGTTCAAGATACTTTGAGTAAAAATACATCGCCGAATCGGGCTGGTCAAAGAAATCCTGCGCAAGCACCCCCCGGGCAAGATACACCGGGGCAAAAAGCGTGTCGCACCTCATCGCCCGGGCAAAAAACGAATCCGCCCGGGGGTAATCCCCCATAAAAAACTGCGCCACCCCGGCATCATACAGCGCCCAGACATTGCAACTGTCCCGCTCAAGCGGTTTGACAAAATACCCGTAGGCATCCTCGTAATCCTTCAAAAACAGCGAGAACGCCCCACGCCACAGATAAAGTTCCTCAAGATACGGGGCGAACTCCAGCACGCTGTCGGCGAGGGCGAGACCATACTCCCACTGCGAGGAATCCGACAGGGCGGCGGCAATTTTCTCCGAAAGAACAAACTGCCAGAACGGCTCCCCCAAATTGTACCGGGGATTGGC
>JAMOPH010000319.1 GCA_027064665.1 bacterium
CGGGGGCAACCCTTTTTGAAAAAAGGGCTTTCCCCCGCACCCCCTTCCTAAAAACTTTGGGGTCGGCGCTTGAAAATCAAAGATTTTCAAGCGCCGGAAAGTTTTTAAAAAAGGGCGAGGGAGAAACCGCTATGCACGAAAGCGCCAATGCCAAATTCCTATTTTTTCCTTCTATCTTTGGTAGGGAGTCAGGGTGAGGGACATTTTGTCATCCCCCTCATCCGCCCTGACTTCGTCAGGGCACTTTTTCCCACAAGAGGAGAAGGAAAAACCCGGTGAGTGCAAAGAAAACACACTAATATGAATCCAATAAGGACAATATATTTTGGCGGACCTTCGCCGGGGTTTTTGTGCGAAAGCGCGGTCGCGATGGGCAACTTTGACGGAATCCACCGCGGACACAAAACGATAATCCAGACACTCATTGACCGCGCCCAACAGATGCACCTTTCCCCGGTCCTTCTGACCTTTGACCCCCACCCGCGGATTGTCTTCGGCGAAAATTTCCAAATTCTCACCACGGTTTATGAGCGGGAGATACTTCTCCGACGCCTTGGGGTTGAGATGATTGTTCACATCCGGTTCACGCGCCAGTTCGCTGAAATTGACCACGAGGAATTCGTGCGGGATTATCTGGTCAGGTCGTTAGGGGCGAAACTCGTCGTTGTGGGATACGACCATCATTTCGGCAAAGGGCGCGCCGGCAACCCCGAAACTCTGATGCAGTTGGGCAAAAAATACGATTTTGAAACCGTGGTTGTTCCGCCTGTGAAACACCGGGGTCAGGAGGTCAGAAGCAGTTTGATACGCCAACTTGTGGGCACCGGAAAAATTGAAGTTGCCAACGACTTTCTGGGACATCCCTATCTTGTGGCGGGGAAAGTGATTGCCGGGCGCGGTCTGGGGAAACAAATCGGATATCCGACGGCAAATTTGGAAATCCCGCCGTTCAAACTTCTCCCGCCCGACGGCGTCTATGCCGCCAGAGTGCGGATAATCCCCGAGGTCAGTCTGCGGGATTCTATGGTCTATATCGGGCGGGCGCCGACATTCAACCTCCCCCACAGAATGTTTGAGGTGCACATTATGGATTACGAAGGCGGGTCGCTTTACAACCGCTTTCTGGCGGTTCATCTGATAAAATTTGTCCGCGGGGACAGGGCTTTTCGGTCTGCGGAGGAACTCCGCCGCCAGATAGACCACGACGCCGAGATAACCAGACAGATTCTCGCCCGGGGGGAATGATTATCCCCCAACAATTTTCAGGCGGGCAAACCCCGCGACAAGTTTTTTCGTCTCGCCGTTTGCAAACCTGACCGTCAGGATGGCGTCATCGCCGGCGCCGCGGACAGACAGAACCACACCCTCGCCGAAAAACGGATGAACCACCCGCACTCCGCGCCGATAGGGGCTTTTCTCCGCACTTTTCGCACTTCCCCGCCGCGAGAAAGGCGCCGCATCGGGGATGTAGATTGAACTTTTCGGCACCAGATCAATCTCCTCAATTGCGTCGGCGGGGAGTTCCCGCAGAAACACCGAGGGCGTCATCTCCTCCACCGAGCCGAACCGCGTGCGCTGTGCGGCGTGGGTGATGAACACATTGCGCTTGGCGCGGGTGATTGCCACATAGAACAGGCGGCGCTCCTCCTCCAACTGGGTTTCGTCCTCAAGGGCGCGCAGAAGCGGGAAAATCCCCAACTCCATCCCGGCGATGAAAACCGTGTGGAACTCCAGCCCCTTGGCGGCGTGAACCGTCATAAGCACCACCTTGTCCTCGCCGGGAGTCCACCGGTCAACATCGGTCATAAGGGTCACCGACGCCAGAAACTCCCGCAGATTGGCGTCGGGATTGTGGCGCTCAAAGTCCACGGCGGCGGCAATCAACTGCCCGATGTTCTCTATCCGCGCATCGGCGGTCAAACTGTCTTCCTCCACCAACGCCTTCAGATACCCGGACTGTTTGACTATCTCCTCAATCAGCACCGAGGGTTTTGCGGTCTCGGCGTCACGGCGGAAATGCTCCATCATCTCAACGAATCCCCGCAGGGCGTCGGCGGTATTTTTCCTGACGGGCAGAGGCACACCGCTGGCGACAAACTCATAGATTGACATCCCCGCCTGTTTGGCGAGTTCGGAAAGTTTCGCCAGAGTGGCGCTTCCTATCCCCCGCCGCGGGCGGTTGATTATCCGCTTGAACGAAAGGTCATCGTCGGGATTGACCATAAGGCGGAGATATGCCAGGATGTCTTTGATTTCCATCCGCTCGTAGAATCCCACGCCGCCGACCACGCTGTAGGGGATATCGTTCTCCATCAGTTTCTGCTCAAAGGTTCGGGAGAGGGCGTTGATGCGATAGAGAACCGCCATTTCGCCGAAGGGGACACCCTCAGCGGCAAGTTCGGTCATCTTTTTGACCACAAACTCCGCCTCGGCGTAATCGTCGGGGAAACGAATTACTCTCACCGGCTCGCCGGCGGGGGCATCAGTGTAGAGGGTTTTGCTGTGGCGAAGGCGGTTGTTGGATATAAGCACCGACGCCGCACGCAGAATTTTCCCCGTGGAACGGTAGTTCTTCTCAAGTTTGATGATTTTGCAGTTGGGATAATACCGCGGGAAATCAATTATGTTTTTCACCTGTGCGCCGCGCCAGGAGTATATTGACTGGTCGTCATCGCCGACAACCGTGATGTTCTGATGCTCCCGCGTCAACTGGCGCAGAAACGCGAACTGGGTCTCGTTGGTGTCCTGAAACTCGTCCACTAAAATATACTGAAAAATCTGGGAGTATTTGTGTCTTGTGCGCTCGTCCGCCTCAAGTAGTTTGACGGTCAGGGAAATCATATCGTCAAAGTCCACGGCGGAAAAGCGGCGGAGTGAGTTCTGATATTCCGCATATATCTTTGCGAGGGTTTTCTCTGCGGGGGTTGAGGCGTATTCCGCAAACTCCGAGGGGGAGACCATCCTGCGCTTGAGTTTGCTTATTGCGGCGGCGATTTTGCGGTGGTCAACGCTTTTGGGGTCAAGACCGAAATCGGCGATGATGCCCTTTATCAACTGCTGGGAGTCGTCGGCATCAAAGATAACATAGTCGTGGGGGATACCGATTTTCTCGCCGTCAATCCGCAGAATTCTTCCGCAGATTGAGTGGAATGTCCCCACCCAGGCACGCTTTATTGACTGCCCAAGCAAAAACTCCACCCGTTCGGTCATCTCGGCGGCGGCTTTGTTGGTGAATGTCACCGCCAGAATTGAATCTGGGGAAATCCCAACCTGGCGCACAAGATAGGCGATTTTGTAGGTCAACATCCGGGTTTTGCCGCTTCCCGCACCGGCTAAAACCAGCACCGGTCCGTCAATTGCCACCACACCCTCATACTGCTGGGGATTGAGTTCCTTTTCAAAATCAATGGTCATAGCGCAAACCATATATGGGACAATCCCCGCCGGGCGCAAGGATTTTCCCGAAAAACTACTCCACCAACCGAGTGAGGGGGCTTTTTTTGAACACTATCGCCCCCACAGGGCAGATCTCGTGGCAACAGTAACATCGTATGCACTTTGAATAGTCAAATTTCGGCGGGGTTCTGCCTATCTCCATAGAAATCGCCCCCCCCGGGCAGGATTTGAAACACTCGCCGCACTTTATGCATTTTGCCTCATCCACTCCGGGTTTGACCTGAACCAGCCGCCCGGCAATTCTTGTGAACCACGCCGGCAAAAAATACAAATGCAGATTTGATGGGATTTTGAAATTTTTGGGTTTTTCAGGCGCCGGCGGAAGTGTTTTGACCTCATAATCGGGGATAAGTCCTCTCTTCCGCAAAACATTGACTATGGGGGAGTGTTTTTTGAGTCCGACAAAATTTTCCACAAAATCGTCCAGTGCGGGGGCGCTGTCTGAAAGGGCGAAGATGCCAAGTTTCCGTGGTCTGCCCGCCGAGGGTCCGTTGCCATCCATACCGACAATCCCATCAACCACCGCCAGACGAATTTTCGGCGCAATGTGGGAATACAGATTCACCACCAACCCGGCGAATTTGTATGGCGTGGGATAAATTTTGTGATACTCCGCCTTGCGAAACCCCGGCACAAGACCGTAGAGGTTTTTCACCGCAAGGGTCATAAGTTCAAGGCTGTGGGATTTGAGTTTGGCGAGGTCAACGATTCCGTCCACCTCGTCAACGATCTTTGAGATGTGGAGAGTTTGTCTGTCGGGCAGGGGGATTTTGCGGGCGCCCTTCGCCTCAAGGGGGATAATTTCGGCGCCCATTTTTTTCGCCACATCGGCGATGCCGGTTTTGGCATAGACTGTTTTAGTTCCCCGCAGGACACCGCCGGGGGAATCGCCGACTATGGGGATGGCGCTCCGGTCAATAACTGCGCCTAAAACCGCCTCAACCACCGCAGGATGAGTTGTTACGGCACGCTCCGGCGGAAAACCAGCAAGTATATTAGGCTTGACCAGTATCCTTTCCCCGGGACGGACGAAATCGCTCTGCCCTGTCTCATCCAGAAGGCGCTCAAAAGATTCCCTTATCGCCGCCGCATCGTAGGTCTCAATCCGTGTGATTCCCACCGCCGCCATAGGGTCAAAATACCTTCCCGCCGGGAGATAAACAAGTGGTTTGCGCCGGGGAAACCCTCTCCTCACTGGAGAGGGTAGTTCGCCGCAGGGCGAACCGGGTGAGGACACAGAAAGTTTTGTTCATCCCGCTTAAATAAGCCCATACTTCTTTCCCACTTTTTCAAATGCCGCCAGCGCCTTGTCAAGGTGTTCTTTGGTGTGGGCGGCGGAAACCTGCACGCGGATTCTCGCCTGCCCCTTGGGAACCACCGGATACGAGAACCCGACCACATATATTCCCTCGTCCAGCAGGTCGCGGGCGAAGTCGTTGGCTAATTTGCCCTCATACAGCATAATCGGCGTGATCGGGTGTTCGCCGGGCTTGACATCAAGACCCAACTGCTCAATTCCCCTGCGGAAGTATTTGGTGTTCTCCTCAAGTCTGTCGCGGAGTTCGGTGGTCTCGGACAGCATATCCAGAACGGCGATTGATGCGGCGACGATTGATGGCGCTAAGGTGTTTGAGAAAAGATACGGACGGGATCTCTGGCGGAGCATATCAATGAACTCCTGCGGTCCTGCGGTGAAACCGCCGTTGGCGCCGCCGAGAGCCTTGCCCAGCGTTGAGGTGATTATGTCCACCTTCACGCCGAAGTGCTCAAAGGTGCCGCGCCCGGTCTTGCCGATAAATCCTGTGGCGTGGGAATCGTCAACCATAACCAGCGAGCCGTATTTCTCCGCCAGCGGAACAATCTCATCCAACTTCGCCATATCGCCGTCCATTGAGAACACGCCGTCGGTGACAATTATCTTGTATTTTTTGTCCTGTGCCTGTTTGAGTTTCTCCTCAAGGTCAGCCATATCGCTGTGCTTGTAAATCAGGCGCATCGCCTTTTTCGCCAGACGGATTCCGTCAATGATGCTGGCGTGGTTGAGTTCGTCGGTGATGATTGCGGCGTCCTCGGAGTTGAAAAACGGCTCAAACAGCCCGCCGTTGGCGTCAAAGCAGGCGACATAGAGTATTGCGTCATCCATCCCCAGAAAATCCGCCAGTTTGCGCTCCAGTTCCTTGTGGATATCAAGCGTTCCGCAGATGAAACGGACGGAAGCCATCCCATAGGAGTATTTCTCCAGTGCCTTTTTCGCCGCTTCCTTGACCTTGGGATGATTTGCCAGCCCGAGGTAGTTGTTGGCGCAGAAATTTATCACCTTCCTGCCGTCGGCGAGAGTGACCACCGCATCCTGCGGCGAGGTGATAATCCTCTCCTCCTTCCACAGTCCGGCGTCCTTGATGCTTTGAAGTTCGGCGACAATCCAGTTTCTCATCTCATCGGAAAACATAGCGCCCTCCTTGTTAGGTGCCTTTTTATTAAGAAAATACCACAGGATGAAAAAATCAACATTATTGTAAGAATAAGTTCAGCATTTTGCGATGGTAACCCTAAAAGCGACGAGGGGAAAATATATGTTGAGGAATTTATAACCCCGGCGGCTGTCTCTCCTGTGTTTTGCAAAGTCCCAGAATAAAATCCTTGCTTATCCGCGATTGGGGATTACTTTTTCAAATAACAAATCCCGAGGAGACGGCGATGGAGGAGATTCTACCACAGGTTGAGCGCTTGGTGGCGCCGATTGTGGAGAATATGGGCTACGAGTTGGTTGAGGTGGCTATCGCAGGCACCGGAAATGCCACAGTCGTGCGGATTTTTGTGCACCGTGAGGGCGGGATAACTGTTGACGAACTTGCCAAAATCTCCCGCAGAATCTCGGAAGCACTTGACAAAGAGGATTTCATTCATCATAGATACTTTCTTGAGGTGTCATCTCCGGGACTGGATAGAAAACTGACATCCCTGCGGGATTTCCAGAGGGTAATCTCCGAGACACTGAGAATCATCCTTGACGACGGCAGAGCAGTGGAGGGCAAACTTATTGAGGCTACACCGGAGTTTTTGGTAGTAAAAACCAAAGCGGGCGAGCAGAAAATCCCGTTTAGCAAAGTCAATTTTGGCAAGATAATTTTTTAGGAGGAGTGTATGTCGGGGGAAATTGCAAATTATCAAATAGTTGAGGCTTTGACAGATTTGGTCAAGGACAAGGGGCTCAACCAGGAAGATGTGGTTGAGACCTTAAAGCACGCCCTTCTGGTTGCCGTGCGCAAGCGCTACGGCACCACCGACAATGTTGAAATTGAAATCAACCCGGAAACCGGACTTCTCAAAATAGTGGCGAAGAAAAAAGTCGTCACCAAGGTCTCCGACCCCGCCACCGAAATTGCAAAGTCCGAGGCGAAAAAGATAAAACCCGATGTCCGTGTGGGGGATATCGTTGAGGTGGAACTCAACCCCGCCGATTTCGGCAGAAATGCAATCCTTTCGGCAAAACAGAGCCTTCTCCAGAAAATCCGGGAGACGGAAAGGGAGATTATCTACAACGACTTCAGGCACAAGCAGAACGAGATAATCTCCGGCGTGGTCTCCCGGGTTGAGCGGGGGAACATCATCGTCAATGTGGGAAGAACCGAGGCTATCCTGCCCCGAAGCGAACAAATCCCCGACGAACATCTGCCCATAGGCAAAACCATCCGTGCATATGTGAAGGAGGTCAAAAGGGACTCCAAAGGACCGCAGATTGTTCTCTCCCGCAGAGCGCCCGAGTTCGTCAAAAAACTGTTTGAGTTTGAGGTCCCCGAGGTCTATGAGGGCAGAGTGCAGATATACTCTGTGGCGCGGGAAGCCGGCGAGAGAACCAAAATCGCAGTTTATTCCACCGACGACAGAATTGACCCGGTCGGCGCCTGCGTGGGACTCAAGGGAACAAGGGTTCAGGCGGTGGTCAAGGAACTGTCCAACGAGAAAATTGACATAATTCCCTTCTCCCCTGACCCTGAGGAGTTCATAAAGAGAGCACTGGCGCCCGCCGAGGTTCTGGAAACATACATCCAGCCCGAGGAGCACAAAATTGTGGTCATCGTGCCTGATGACCAACTTTCCGTCGCCATCGGCAAGGGAGGAATAAACGCCCGCCTTGCCGCACGGCTTGTCAAATGGCGCCTGACAATTTTCGGCGAACAGCAGTATAAGTCCAGCATTATACCAATTGAGGAACTTGACATCCTCACGCCAGAACAGATTGAGGGTCTCAAGAAGTTTGAAATTGATACTGTCCAGAAACTTGTGAGGATGAAGCGTGAACTTCTGCAGTCAATTCCCGAAATCGGCGATGACGCCGAGAAAATCCTTCTTGAGGCAAGGAAGAAAATAGATGAGGTTGAAGCCGAAAAGGCGTTTGTCACCAAGGACAGACTTCTTGAGGACATAATAGGCGGGGAGGACTCAAAAAAGGTGAAACCATTCGCCAGTATAGAATCACCTCAGGGCGGCGAACAAAGCGATGAGGGAAAGTAGGACGATTTTATATAAGGTTGCGGAGGTAATATGGCGGCAAAGAGGATATATCAGGCGGCGAAAGAACTTGACCTGACCAGCAAGGCGCTGGTGCAACTTCTGCGCGAGTTGGGGTTTGAGGTCAAAAGCCATATGAGTGTGTTCACCGAGGAGATGGCGCAGAAAGTGCAGCAGCGTCTGAGGGCTGAGCAGGAGGAAATTCGCAAGCGCGAGGAGGAAAAGCAGAAAATCCAGCAGAAGGCGGCAAAGAGGGAACGCCGCCGCAAGGATAAATTTGAAAAAAAGCGCCGCCGTAAGAAAAAGAAAAAGCCCAAAGGCAGAGATTATGCCGCCGAAGCCAAAAGACTTGAGGAAGAACGCCGCCGCCGCCGCGAAGAACTCCTTAAATCTATAACCAAGGAAAAGGTCACCGAAGCCGTAAGGCAGACCCTTGCGAAGTTATCGCAGACCCGCAAAAAGAAAAAATACCGCCGCGAAAAAGAGGAAGCCACCACCGAACAGGTCCGCGACCCAAACCTCATTCAGGTCCCGGAATTTCTGAGCACCCAGGAATTAGCACAGCGCATAGGTGTCAGCCCCACTCGCCTGATAGAGCGATGTTTCAAAGACCTCGGGATTATGGTCACCCTCAACCAGCGCCTTGACTTTGACACCATATCACTTATTGCCGAATCCTTCGGCAAACGCGCGGAAAAAATTTCCCCCGAGGTGGAATACGAAATTGAGGAAGAAGAGGAGGAAGAGGAGGAGAATCTCGTCCCGCGTCCACCGGTGGTCACCGTTATGGGTCATGTTGACCACGGCAAAACCACGCTTTTGGACTATATCCGCAAGTCCAATGTGGTCGCCGGTGAGGTCGGCGGGATAACCCAGCACATCGGCGCATACACGGTTGAGACCGAATACGGCGAGAT
>JAMOPH010000320.1 GCA_027064665.1 bacterium
CTGCGAGGTGGTCAGCACGCTGGTGCGGAAAAACGGCGTGAAACTTGCTACTCCCACTGGCGATGTCGCTGGGGAGCGGTCAATGTTTGCCATCAGGGGCGAGCAGGATGTGGTCGCCAACACGCGGGAGGTGTATCCCGGGCTGTTCGTCGCCGGGATGGCGGCGAATGCGGCTTTCGGCGGACAGAGGATGGGTCCCATTTTCGGCGGGATGCTTCTTTCGGGCAAGCGAGTTGCGGAACTGATTCATCAGGCGCTGTCGGGGTCGTCCGCCGGCGATGTCTCCGAGGCGATGTGAAGATTTCATAATTTTTCCGGCGTGCAGAGGGCAAAGCGGGGCAGGTTATAATTTTCGCCGTGGATAGATATGCTGGCGCCGTATTTGGGTTAGTTGGATATATTTCTAATAAAATTTGGGGTGGAATTCTATGAGAAAGCCCGAGTTGGTGATAATAGACCTTGACGGGACGCTTCTGCGCGGCGACCAGACGGTGGGCGAGCGGACTTTAGAGGCAATCGCCCGTGCCCGCGACCGTGGGGTGATGATAACTTTCGCCACTGGCAGAATGGTGTCGGCGTCCCGGAAGTATCTGCGCCTTCTGGGGATAGATTTGCCGATGGTGGCGCTCAACGGGGCGCTGGTCAAGGGCGACCGCGAGGACGAAAGCGATGTGGTCTATCACGCGCCGGTGCCCGGGGACAGTTTCCGCGCGATGTTTGACGCTATCGCCCGAAGCCGCGCCACGGTGTCGGTGGTCAAAATTGACCGGACTTTTGGATGGAATGTGAACCCGGAAATTTCTAAAAAACTTTCCGCGTGGATAGTGAATATAACCGAGGTGGAGCCCGAATATGCGCCATCGGAGCCAACTATAGTTATGGTCGCCGGGGATGAAGAGCCCGTCAGGGAGACCTATGAGGCGGTGAAAAATATAAATCCTGAGGGAATTGACTATTTTATATTCCCGTCAATCCGGTATTATCCGATGTGGTATCTTGAAATTCGCGGGAAAGGGGTCCATAAAGGGAGTGGAGTGAGGGCATTGAGGGAAAAACTCGGTGTGCCGCGCGAGAAAACGATGGTTATAGGCGATTTTGTCAACGATTTGCCGATGTTTGAGGAGGCAGGAATCCGCGCGGCTGTGGCAAACGCCCATCAGGATATAATAGATATGTCCGACTATGTTTCGCCCTATTCCTGTGACCAGGATGGAGTGGCGGATATAATAGAGAAAGTTATATTAAGGTGAGGTAATATGTGGATAAAGAAATTAGAAATTAAAAATTTTGGGGTATTTGAGGAAGCCACATTTGTGTTTTCCGATAAGGTGAATCTGTTAGTTGGAACTAATGATACGGGTAAAAGTAGTATTTTGAAGTTGATATATGCGGTAATAATGGCTTATAGAGAACGGATGTCAGAGAGAAAACTGTACAGCAAGCCGGATAATGTGATTTTTGGTGATTGGTTTATGAAGGTTTTTTTGCCGGATAAATTGGGAGATTTGGTTAGAAAGTTTTCTTTCGGCAATCAAAGGGCGGAAATTTTGGTGGAAACGGAAGAATTTATCTGTGAGTTATCCTTTTCCCGGAAGGCTGAAAAGCAAATGGGAAATGTAGAAATTGATGTTTTAAGTGCTAAGGAAAGATTTCAACCAGATGAAATATATCTGGTGCCGCCATTTGATGTAGTTTTTCTGGATGAAGCAGTGGATATGTTAAAGGAATATCCAATTTTTCCAGTGTATATTGAGAGGTTACTTAATGCTGTAAAAGTCGCTAAACGACTTAAACCGAGATTAAGTAAGGAAATTCAGGAAATAATGCAGGGAATAAGAGAAAAAATGAACGGGCATTTAACTGTATCTGATGAGAAGTTTATTTTTAGACGGGGGCAGACTTCGTTTAATGCTAAAATGGTGGCTGATGGTTTTAGGAAACTCGGTGTGTTTGACCTGCTTTTGCGCTCTAATAAGTTGAGAAACGGGACAATATTATTGGTGGATGAACCAGAATCCACACTTAATCCTGAAATGGCGGTTATGTTGGTTGAATTGCTATATAAAATCTCTATTGCTAAAAATGTCCAAATTTTTGTATCTACTCACGATTATTTTGTGGCTTCAATGTTTAGATTGAAGGCATTGGAAAATAAGGATGTTCCATCTAATGCTCTGTTTGATTTAACAGAAAAATTCTCACGGGTATTTTCTATCTACTATTTGGTTAAGCGTAACGCTGTCGTGGTGGAATCTTCTCCATTGTCAGTTCCCCTTGGGGAGGATAATCCTATAGTTGCGACCTTTGTTGAATTGTTTGAGATGGAAAAGAGATTAAATGAATATGAAAAGATCTAACGGTAATGGATTATGTGAGATGATAGAGCGGGATTTTCCCGAAGAAGGAAGTTCCATTTTTGTAGAACTGCCGGCGGGAGCGGAAATTAAATTTCTAAGACCTGACGATGTGGTTGGCAGTTCTTGTAGATCGTGCGATTTTTTGCTTGATTATAACAAAAAAACTGTGCTCATTGAAGTTAAAAATTTAGTAAAAGTTTCAGAAGACAACTTGGACGGATTGATTAAAAAAGCTATCTGTCAAATGAGATGTTCTTTGTTTTTGACTGGTTTTAAAGATATATTCTATTTATTTCTTGGCTATTTGGGGGAGTTGGATAGACCAGATTATAAGGAATTGGTTCAAGAGATCTTTTCACGAGCAGTCCAACTTGATAAAAATTTTTGTAATATTAAAGCATTCTGTGTCTATGACGAAAAAGAACTGCAAAATAGATTGAGAAATTTGTTTGGGATTGAGGAAATTAAAATCACTATTAAATAATCTATGTCTCCGCTGTTTTACATATATTTTATCCCGGTTACGCTGGTGGATTTTATTGATATTGTCCTCGTTTCTGCGGCGATATATGGCGTTTTGCATATTATGGAGGGCACGAGGGCGAGGTCAATGCTTGCCGGTTTGTTGGCGATTTTTGTGGTTGCCCTTGTGGCTTACTCGTTCAATCTCTCCACCGTTGCCTGGGCGGTGAACAAACTCGGAACTGTGTGGGTTATTGCGTTCATTATCGTGTTTCAGCCGGAGTTGAGGGACCTTCTGACCCGTATAGGCAACAGCAGGATATTCCGGGCGTTTTCGGAGCAGCCTGCCATCCGCATAATTGACGATGTGGTTAGTGCGGCAAAGATTTTGTCGGAGGAGCAAATCGGGGCGCTGTTTGCGATTCAGCGCAATGTTCCCCTGGATGATATAGCCCGCACCGGAAAGCCCATTGACGCCAAACTCACACCGGAACTTCTGGCGACCATATTTGCCCCTCATACGCCCCTGCACGACGGAGGAGTGGTGATAGTTGGGGACAAAATCAAAGCCGCCGCCTGTGAGTTCCCGATGACCGAAAACCCCAAGTATCGCCGTGTTCTGGGTATGAGGCATCGTGCCGGGATTGGTCTTTCCGAGCAGACCGATGCGGTGGTGGTGATTGTCTCCGAGGAGACCGGGGCGATTTCGCTTGCCGTTCACGGGTATCTTCACAGGCGCCTTGATGCCAACGCCCTCAAGCGCCTTTTGGAGATCGTTTTTACCGAAAAGGAGCGTCTGCCCGAGCCCGAGCAATAGAAATGCCGCTGTGTTTGGTGGTGGTCAGGTGAGCCCGTGTTTGTCCTTATACATCAGGTTGTCGGCGTAATCAATAATCATTTCAAGTTCGTCGGGGCGGGTTGCTGTTGCGGCGCCGATTGCAAAATCCATCGGAAACGGATATCTCTCCGACATCTTTATCTGCCACTGGACCTTTGCCCTGCGCAGTTGCGAGACGATTTTGTCAAGTTCTTCCTGTGAGACCTTGTTCAGAAACACGATGAATTCATCTCCGCCATACCTTGCAACCGGGACATCAGGGAACATTGATTTGAGAAGATTGGCGATTTCCACAAGAAGGGTGTCGCCGGAGGAGTGCCCGTAGGTGTCGTTGACCCTTTTGAGCCCGTTTATGTCAATCATAATTATTGATACCGGGAAGCCTTTGAGGAGACTTTCTCTTGCTTCCTGTTTTATGTAATCCTCGCAGAAGCGGCGGTTATACAGACCGGTGAGCGCATCACGGATAGCCTGTTCTTTGAGTTGCTGGTAGAGTTTTGCCCTGTCAATTGCCAGAGATGCCTGCGCCGCCAGAGATGACAAAAACCACAGGTCCTGCTCGGTGAAACGGTTGACCTCACGGCTTTCCACATCAAGGACGCCGATGACCTTGCCGCCAACTACGAGGGGGACCGCCATCTCTGACCGCACATCAAGGTCGGTGGGGATAAAGCGGGAGTCTTTGGTCACATCGGGGACGATAAGGGGCTGACCCGTGCTGGCGACCCATCCTGTCACGCCCTTGCCCACTGGAATCCTGTGATGGGACACATCCGACTGGAACCCCCACGCAACCTTGACATAAAGTTCGTTTTTCTCCTCGTCAAGGAGGAGAATTGATGTGGCGGCGTAGTCAAAACTCTCCTGGACAATCCACAGAATTTGCTCTAACAGGAGGTCGTAATCCACGGCGGAGATGAGGGCTTTGGAAATTTCATACAGGGCAAGACTTTCCTTGAGTCTGCGCTCAAGGTCGTTGTATAGTCTGCGGTTTTCAAGGGCGACCGAGATTTCTTCGCCGACGGCTTTTATTAGTTTTTCAAAGGCTTCATCGTTGGGGAAAACCCGAAGGGAATAGAGATGGATTGCCCCCATATATTCATTTCCACGATATAGAGGGATACGGATGTAGCCTATTATTCCGTGTTTTGCGGCGATGTGGCTGAGTTCAGTATTATCTGTGATAAACTTGACCTCTTCAAGAAATATAAATCCACACTTTTCAACTTTGCGCTTCATTATTTCTTCGGGCGAGGTTCCGATTTTTTCCTGAATTTCCTTCGTAAATTCATCGGGAAGTGTGTCTGTGTGGTAGAATTCTACTTTACCCTCTGGGGTTATTATAAAGGCAGATGCGCCATATGTATGGAAAAATCGGTTTAGTTTCTCCAAAAAGCGCTGCATCATAATTGATGTGTCAGTGATTGAGTTGCCAATTGAGGTTATATCCCGCAGCAGAGCAAGACTTCTGAGTCTTGTTTCGCTTTTGGCAGTGATAATTGCCGCTTCCCGCTCAAATTCAAACTGCATCTCCTGAATTCTGCGGTGTAGTTTTTCTATTTGTTCCACCAGCGGGGCGAAGTTATGCCATATTTCCTTCGGCATTTCGCTTTCGTTATTTATGTATCTGGATATCTTGGGAATTTCTTTGTTTATACTTTTGTTGAATAGAAATACCACCCAGATTGCCAGCAGAAAACTTATGAGAACCGCTACCAGTGCAATTTTTTTCTTACTATATCCACTGCCGCCGACGATTAGTTCAATTATAGTCGGTGAAATTGACATTGTCAAAAGAAACTTGTGGTTTTTTAGTTCGTGCCCACATATTATCACTGGTGAATCTGAATTGCGCAAAAGTTTATCGTTGTTTTTATATACATATATCTCTCCGAACCTTGTGAAATCAGATGGATAAAATATGGGTTTGAATTGAGTGGTTAAATACTTCGGCGAGAACAGTTCGTTCCCCCTTTTGTAAATCAATTTCCACTTTCCGCCTTCCCAGTGGTAGATGTTTATCTCCTGAACCGGAACTCGGGTGATATCAACCGGATAACTGTCTCCCTCAAGGGAGGAGAACTGACTCAAATAGATGTTGGTTACTCGGGAAAGTATTGTGGAGCACACTCCATACAGATGGTTTTTGAACTCCTCAAATTTCCTTTCAGTCTGGAGTTCGTCGTAAATCCACAATACGGCAACAGATGCAAAGGTAATCGCCAGAAAAACAATCAGCACCTGTTTGTATATCGGGTTTGTTGTCTTCATCTTTCCAATTGAATTTGCCCCATCTCAATTTGTGCAGTAAATTTTCTTAAAGTCAAGGAATTATTGAACGGAGGGTAAATTATGATTCTCAAGGGCGGAAAAATTGCCCTGCCGGGCAGGGAGGAGTTCTTTGAGGGCGATATAAGGATTGAGGGTGGCAAGATAGCCGAAATCGGCGAAAATCTTGATGGCGGTGAAAAAGTTGACTGCTCCGGTCTTATGATTTTCCCCGGCGGAATTGATGCCCACACCCACTTTGACGATCCGGGATACACCCATCGTGAGGATTTTCTGTCCGCATCCTCTGCGGCTGCTGCCGGCGGGATTACTACCATAATTGATATGCCCTGCACCTCGGTACCGCCGGTGACGAATTTAGAAAATCTCCGCACCAAACTTGAGGTGGTTCGCCGCAAAAGCGTTGTGGATTTTGGCTTTTACGGCGGCGTTTCCGCCCAGTCCTTTGAGGAAAATTTCCCCCAAAATGTCAGGGAACTTGCCCCCTATGTGTTCGGGTTTAAGACATATTTCATCTCCGGGATGAGAACCTTTGCCCGCCTTGACCACTGGCAGTTCCGGCAGGTCTTGAGAGAGACCATCAAACTTGGCGTGCCGGTGCTGGTTCACGCCGAGGATTTTGACTATGTCAACTCCGCCACACAGTTCCAAAAAAGCCGGGGTGATTCCCCAAGGGAATACTATCTTTCCCGCCCGGAAGTCGCCGAACTTTTAGCGGTTGGCGCTGTGGCGGATATTTTAAGGGATGTTTTGACCGAAACCGGGCTCCCATCCGGTTTCAAACCAGTGCACATAGTTCACATCTCCTATTATCGCTCCGTGGACAAACTTATGGGACTTCCCATAACCTGCGAGACCTGCCCGCACTATCTTGAGTTCAACCTTGACGATTTTGTCAGAATTGGCTCTCCGCTCAAGGTGACGCCGCCGGTGAAATCCGGGGATAATCCTCAAAAGTTGTGGCGTTATCTTGCGGTGGGCAAGATAGACTTTGTCGCCTCGGACCACGCCCCTGCGCCGTATGAGGAAAAATACACCGGTTCTGTCTGGACGGACTATTCCGGAATTCCCGGCGTGGGGACGCTGTTCCCGTATCTTTTGTCCGAGGGATTTTTCAGGGGCAGAATTTCTCTGCGCCGGTTTGTGGAGATAGCCTCGGCGGCGCCGGCAAAGCGCTACAAAATCCCCAGCAAGGGCGCAATCGCCCCCGGCTATGATGCTGATCTGGTTCTTGTGGACCCCTCGCTCACCTGGAAGGTTGAGGGGAAAAAGTTTTTCTCCCGGGGCAAAATAACCCCCTTTGAGGGTTACGAATTCCGCGGACGAATTGTGAGGGCATTTGTGCGCGGGAAAGTTGTCTATGACTTTCAGAGGGGAATTGTTGTCCCCCCCGGATACGGTGAATTTTTAACCCCGTGCAGATAATTTCAATTCTTCAAATTTGTTCAAATAAATTCTTGACAAAGTTTGAAAATCAAATATTATGATAGGATTTCAAAAGATTACTTGATAAATCGCTAAATAAATGATGAAAATATTGTCGGGCAAAAAAGTCGCAGAATCCATTTTTGAAAAGATATTGCAGAAAATTCAGTTGCTTGACGAATCTCCACGATTATTGTCAGTAATCATTGGCGATAACCCCGCCGCAGTAAGTTACGCAAGGGCTAAAGGCAGAAAAGCAGGCGCTCTGGGGGCAGAATTTAAGGTTCTGGATTTTTCCGCCGCGCTTTCCCAGCGGGAAATTGAAAGACAAATTCGCTCAGAGATTAAAAGTTGGGACCCCGACGGGATAATTCTTGAAAAGCCCGTGCCGGACAAATTTGACTTTGACAGTCTGGTTTCACTGATTCCGCCGGTGGCGGATATTGACTGCCAGCGGTTGGACAATTTGGGTAAACTGATGGCTGGCAAGCCCAGATATTTCCCCGCAACTCCAAAGGCGGTGGTGGAAATCCTAAAGTTTTACGAAATTCCCCCCGAGGGGAAGCACATAACAATTGTGGGGCGAAGTCTTACCGTTGGGTTGCCGCTTTCGGTTATGTTTTTGAGCAAGTCCGAGATGGGCAACGCCACCGTCACGGTCTGCCATTCAAGGACGCCGGATATATCCAAGCACACCCGCCGGGCGGGCATTGTGGTC
>JAMOPH010000321.1 GCA_027064665.1 bacterium
GAGAACAATATATTTGTGGGTTATGGTTTTTCAAAAGATAAAAAATCAGCATTGATTTTTAGTTGACATCAGTGGCGTTTTTATTTTTCGGTTTTGTTTTTCAATGAGTTTTCATAGCCAGGCAAAGCATAAATAAAAAGCCCCCTTTTCGGGGGCTTTTTGTTCATTGGGTTTGTGCCGCGCCTATGCGGCGCCCACCTCAAACCGGACAAACCGCGTTATCCTGATTGGCGAGCCGACCTCGCCGGAGACCTTCTCCACAAGTTCCGCCACAGTCATATCGGTCTCGCGGATGTAGGGCTGGTTGAGAAGGCAGTTTTCCTCCAAAAACTTGCGCAGTCTCCCCTCAACGATTTTGGGGATTGCTTTCTCGGGCTTGCCCTCTTCCTTTGCCTGCTCCTCGTAGAGTTTTTTCTCTTTCTCAATGACCTCCTGCGGAACCTCGGACTCGGACACCGCCACCGGCTTGGAGAACGCAATCTGCATCGTCAGTTCCTTGGCGAGATTGACGACCTTTTCGTCGGCGGATTTTTCGGGGTTTTCCGCCACCAGTTCAATCATCACGCCCACGCGGTTGCCGGGATGGATGTAGGTGTAAACCAACCCGCCCTCGGGCGCGGTGAATGTCGCAAGTTTCTTCAGTTGGATATTCTCGCCGATGGTTGCGACAAGATTGGTTATCGCGTCTTTGACGAGGGAGCCGTCAAGGGTTTCGTCTAAAAGTTTTTCCACCTCGGCGATTTCCTTTTCCAGGGCAAGGTTCACCAATTTGCGGGCGAAGTCAACAAATTGCTCGTTGCGGGCGACAAAGTCGGTCTCCGACGAGAGCATAACCATAGAGCCCTTTTTGCGGTCATCGGAGACTGCCGCCTCAACTCTGCCCTCTTTAGCCTCACGGTCAAGTTTTTTCGCCGCCTTGGCGATACCGCTTTTGCGCAGGATTTCCACCGCCTTTTCAATGTCGCCGTTTGCCTCCACAAGGGCTTTTTTGCAGTCCATCAGCCCTGCGCCGGTCATCTCCCTGAGTTCCTTGACAAGTTGTGCGGAAATTTCTGCCATATTTTCCTCCTGTGTTGTTTTCGGTTTTTATTTTCTGTGGCGCCGGCGGCGCTCACATTATTTTATTACCGGAATTATTGTCTTCCTCCGCGAAGCCGTCCCTCACAGATTTTCTATCAGATGCGCGGCATACAGCCGACAGAATCATTACTCTTGCCCGGCGGATTCGCCCTCGGATTCGGCTTTTTCCCCGGCGTTTTCGGATTCTGCGACCTGTTCGGCGGATGCCGCCTGCTCGGATTCTGTTGGTTCCGCGGGTTTTTCCGATTCTGCGGACTGTTCCACATCGCCGGACTGCTCAACCACCTCGCCGGATTCCTCAATGTCTTTGGGTTCGGCAAATGCTGTCCCGAAGTGCATTCCGCTTTTGCCCTCTAAAATTGCATCGGCGATGGCGGCGGTGATAAGTTTGACCGACTTTATCGCGTCGTCGTTGCCGGGGATTGGGTAGTCCACCAAATCCGGGTCGGCGTTGGAGTCAACAATCGCCATAACGGGGATTCCCAATTTTCTGGCTTCGGCAACGGCGGTCTTTTCGGTCACCGTGTCCACGATATAGACGATATCGGGCAGGCGCTCCAT
>JAMOPH010000322.1 GCA_027064665.1 bacterium
GTCGGCGGGTTTATAACCTTCATCTCGCTGGGCAAAAGCGAACAGACCAGCGAGGTGGGAGAACTTCTGGGGTCCTTCTATTCTTACGAAACTGCGGTCGGCGTGTCCTACGGCGCAAGACTTCTGTCGAACCTCTACGGCGGGCTGAATTTCAAGTTCATCTACAGCGCACTGGCGCCGCAGATATATGTGGGACACGAGAAAAAAAGCGGCACCGGAACATCCTTCGCCGTGGACCTCGGACTTTTATATGACGGACCGATATCCGGGATGTCGTGGGGGGTCAATGTCCAGCATCTGGGACCGAATATTCAATACATTGACGCCGCCCAGGCTGACCCTCTCCCCCGCAATCTCAAGGTTGGGTTCGCATACAGGATAGTCAACACCGACTACCAGAAACTCGTCTTCGCCGCCGATATTGACAAGGAAATCATCAAGTTCAAAAGCCCCGAAAACCCGTGGGCACTGGAATGGCACTATGCGGTCAAACATTTGGGGCTGGAATATTCCTATTATAATTTCTTCCACCTGCGGGGCGGATATATTATAGATTACGACTACTATCCCAAGAGCGAGGCGCTGGATAAGGTCAGCCAGCCCGACTATAAATTTGACCCGGACGATTATATCTCTACCAACTATTTCACCTTCGGCGTCGGAATTCACTACGGCAAATGGATGTTTGATTTCGCATATATCCCAAAGGTGTCAGACCCGGAGAACAAAGGGCAGGCATTGCCTCTGTCCAACATAAAGCGGCTTTCCATAACCTACGAATTCTAAAAATCGGAGATGTATGAGAAGGACAATCGCAATCACAGCGGTGATATTACTTGTCGGTGTGGCAACCGCTGAACTTCGTGTATCTGGTTTTTTCCCGGACAGTCTGCATTCGCGGAGAGATATACTTTCGGTGCCGAATCCAGAACCACCGGTAGGGAAAAATTTGGTTCGGGATAAATACACCCGCCTGCCGATTAACACGGTTGAGACCCCCGAAACCGTGCGGGTCTGCGCGATACGGGTCCAGTTTCAGCCAGACTCAACTCCAACAAGCACCGGCACAGGACAATTTGTCCTCACACCGGACTCAACCCAGAAATTTGACCCGCCGCCGCACGACAGAAAATACTTTGAGGCGCACCTTGAGGCGCTGGCACGGTATTACCGCTTCGTCTCCCACGGAAAAGTCATAATAGAATATACCGTTTTCCCCGAGGAGGACTCGGCGGCATACACCCTGCCGGACTCAATGGGCTATTATGGACCCGAGGGCTGGTTCGGAAGCGATTTGGGAACGCGCCTCGCCGGATTTTTCACCGACGCAATCAAATTGGCGGACTCGCTGGACACAATCAACTGGTGCGACTACGATGTGGTCCTCGTGTTCCACGCGGGAAGCGACTGGCAGGACGATGTGGCAAGTTTCTATCCCGATTACGCCGAGATGTATCCGGATATTTTCATCCCCAGCCCGGACGATTTGCCCACGGCGTTTGTGGTTATGCCCGAGCCGGTGGTCGCCTGCGTGGACCGGGGAATCGTTATGCCCGAAAGCCCCTCGCAGGACGGGCAGACTGTGGTTCTCAATGGCGTCCTTGCCCACGAGTTCGGACACGCCCTCGGACTTGTGGACCTCTACTCCACCTATGACTTCTACCCCGGCGTGGGGTATTTCTCGCTGATGGATTCGGGGCATAATATCGGCGTGGTCCTTGTGGATGACGAGACCGGCGACACCTTCTATGTCAGCGGGGCACTGCCGGCGTATCCGATGGCGTGGGAACGGGCGTATCTTGGCTGGGAGCCGATTACAACCCTCACTGAGCCGCAGGATTCCGTGCCGCTTCGGGCGTGCGAACTCCCGCTGGACTCCGCCGCAAACACAATCTATAAAATCAACATTGACGAGTTTGAATACTATCTTCTGGAAAACCGCAAAGCGGAACTGTGGTCCCGTGAGGACACCGTGGCGATAAAGCAGGATTCACTCACCGGCGTGATTCAGGGGATTCAGGTCAACGGCGAATTTGTAGGGGCGTATGATTTCCTTCTTCCGGGAAGCGGAATGCTAATCTGGCACATTGACGAGAGGGTCGCCTACGGCGACTACGACGGCAACGGAATCAACAACTTTCAGGATAACACCCTGCAGTGGGACTGGACTCATCCGTTCATAAAATTGGTTGAGGCGGACGGAATTGACGATATCAGTATGCGCCTTGACGAATACGGTTTCGGCACCGATAAGGACTACTTCAACTGGCCCAACAACACCCACTTCGGTCCCGAGACAGACCCGAAATCGCAGAGTTATTCCGGCGGATACACCGGGATAGATATCTCCCACATCTCCAGGGCGGACACGGTAATGTGGTTTGATTTCACCTATGTGGGACCGCATTTAGGCTGGAAATACACCACGGGTTTCCCGCTGGATTCAAATCTGGTGCTGGCGGACCTTGACGGCGACGGCGCCGAGGAAATCTTGACCACAAGTTATGGCTTTCTGTTCATCTGGCACAATGACGGCACCGCCTATGTGGAAAACGCCGACTCGGTGGGGCTGATAATCTACGACGGCGACACCGTCTTTTTCCCAATTCCCTCGGCGCAGACCTTTGACACCACCACGACATCTCCCGCCGTTGGCGATATTGACGGCGACGGCGCACTGGAAATCGTCCTCGGCGACCAAAACGGCAATCTGTGGGCGCTGGGGAATTCTCCCGACGGCGACTATCTTCCGATTTTGCCGGGATATCCGATAAATCTTGGCGCACCGATTTCGCGGGCGCCGGTTCTGGCGGATATCAATGGCGACGGCGCCGAAGAGATAATCGTCGGCACGGATGATGGGAAATTTTTCGTCTATTCCGGCGGCGCACCGCTGTGGAGTTACGATACCCGCGGGGAGTTCGTCGGGGCGGTCTGCCTGCCCGATGGAAGAATTGTCGCTGTGACACAGCAGGCGCTGGGAAGGATTTTTGTGTTCTCCCCCACCGGCGAACTTTTGGTGGAAAAGGATTTGCCCTCGGGCGCGCTGAACCCGCCCGCAGTCGCGATAACTCCCACGGAAACACTGATTGTGTTCACCTCACAGGGCGTGCCGGAAAATTCCGGGGCAACCGTCAGCACCGCTGCCGGCAAGCCGGTTCCCGCAGGCGAACCCGCCGGGGAACTTTTTGTCATAACCGCTGACGGCGAACTTCTGCCAAATTTCCCGGTGGAACTTTACAACAAAGCCTCTGCGCCGGTTCTTGCGGAGGGGGTCCATCTGTCCGGCGCCCCCGATGAGGAAATCGCCGACAAAAATTTTGAGATAGTTTTCACCGCCGAGACTCTGCTGTGCTGTTATCACATCAACGGGGCGCCGTGCGAGAACTTTCCGGTGGTGCTTTATGAGGACACATTCTCCTCTGCACCGATAATTGCCGACTTTGACGGCGATGGCGAGGCGGACATAATTGCAGTGTCGGAAAACTCCCGTCTGTATGGAATAAACTTCGGCGGCGAGGTTATTGGAAACTACCCACTTGCGGTGGGGAACTGCAATGCCTCACCTGCGGCAATGCTTGAGGGCGATTCGCTGTCCATTGTGGTTCCCTCCTTCGACGGTGCCCTGTATGTGTGGAAAGGATTTGGCTGGACATCCCCCGACAATTGGAGACAGTTCGGTCTGTATCCGGGCAACAACCGTGTGTGGGAATACCATCCGCAGAGCCAATCATCAGGGGAACAAACAGGCATAGTTGAATTCTACAACTATCCCAATCCAGTTGCTGAAAACACATATTTTAGATATACAGTTAGCAAAGCGGGGACCGCGGAGATAAGGATATTTGACGAGACCGGCAATGAAATCGCCTCTCTGTCGGGTGAGGCGCACCCGGGGATACCGAACGAGATATTGTGGACACCGTCCGGGGTTTCCTCGGGGGTATATATGGCGGTGCTCAAACTCAAGTTCGCCGACGGTGGCACCGCCACAAAAAAACAGGCGATTGCCGTGCTGAAAAAATAAAGGAGGTATAAAATGAGAAAAGTATTGTTCCTATTGATGGCAGGAGTTATGCTGGCGGGGGCAAAACCCACTGCGCTTGTGGCGCCGGACCTTACGGTCAAGGAAATTGAGAAAACCGGCGGCAAATCCGGCGGAGAGGAGGCATTGTTCAGCAGCAGCGGTATTCTCTCAACCAAAAAGGCTTTTCTGTTTTCGCTGGTGATACCGGGCGCCGGAGAACTCTACGCCAAATCATACACCAAAACGGGGATATTTATCGCTGCAGAGGCGGCATTTATTGGGGGATATGCATATTATATGCACCAATACAATGTAAAACGGGACGAATTCAGGCGATACGCCGACGAACACTGGATAGAATCATACTATCGTGAGTGGTATGACTCATTATGTGCCCTGAAGGATACCAATGAGTTGGGAATTGAGATTCTTCCGGATGAAAGGAATCAGCAATATTACGAGATGATAGGCAAATACGACTGGTTTACTCTCGGCTGGGATGATATTATAGCCCGTGATGATTATCAACAAATAGTAGATTCCACCTACGGAATCGCTATTGTTACGCAGACCAGCGAAGTTCACGATGAAATCACCAAATTTTTAAGTCAATTTAAGTCAGAGCACAGGGAAATTTATATGGAAATGCGAAAAGACGCCAATGACCAGTATACAATAGCAAAATACTTTGTGGGTGCGCTGATTTTGAACCATCTGGTATCCGCCTTTGACGCCGCCTTCACCGCCAAACGGCATAATGACAAAATCTATCAGGGCTTTACGGGAATACAGGAGATAAAAATCCTGCCCTCGGTGACTGTGCGCGACAGCCGACCAACTCCCACGATAACCTGTTCTGTGGTGTGGTAAAATCTTTTGCTTCAGAGAAAAAAGTTTATATTTTTGTAATACAACCTTGAAAGGGAGGTAAAGGATGAAACGGGCGGTAATGTTGGTGATACTTATACTCGCCTGGGGAGCAGTAATATTCGGGAACACAACGGAGACCTCTATCAGTTTCTCTTTGAGCACAATGCCTGACATAAGGACGAACCCGGAAGGATACGCCCGCTGGAAGGCGGAATATGCCAGGTCGCTGTCCCGGCGTTCGCTTGCGAGGGCGGAATCCCCTATGGAACTGCGTGTGAACAACGGCTATGTTGAGGCGGTGGTGGACAACGCAAGCGGCGAATTTGACGAGGGCGGCGACCCCACCGGCAGCGGCGCCTATGTAAAACTCACTTATTCCTACACCACCTGGAGTGGATATTCTGGCGGAACCGAGTGGGTTATGTATTATGTTGATGGCTACACCGCCAAGACCGATGCAGACCTTCCGGCGCCGGATGCTTGCTATACCTCGGGAGACACCGTTATAACAATCTGGAACAACTGGCACGGGGTAAGAATAAGGCAGGAGATACTGCCGGTAAGTCTGGGAGCCACACCGGGCGCAAGTGAACAAATCCTTTTCAGGGCGAAAATGTATTCCGCCGACGGCGCAGAGCACGAGTGCGGTTGCATAGTCTATTACGACACGATGCTTCGCGACCACGACGACGCCCGAATTTCCACGGCATTTGGATACACCGGAATTGCACAGATATTTTTTGCAACCGATTCTCTCGGGGTGCCGCCCATATGGCACGCCTATGAGGTCTCTTTCCCGCCGTCGCCGGGAGACCTTGTGGCGACCGGCATCCTGCGAGGCTGGGAGGCTGAACCCCCCGATGTGTTCTGGTATGGAAGTTGGCCCTCATCGGTGGGCAACGGCTGGGACGACGCCGACTGGATTGCCGACACCGGCGACTCTTTCGGAGATTCCGCTGCTATGGTCAAATGGTATCCCAGAACTGTATCGGCGGCGGATTCTGTGGTCTTCGCAACATACTATGGAATCGGCGTGGTTGAGGGAGATTTCGTCTTTGACCACACACCGCCGGAACTCACCGCCAGTTGCGCCGATGTACATCCTAATCCAATGCCGCTGACCGTCCAAATCTCCAATGGACTTCTGGAAACCGTGAACGATGTTTATGCCTATCTTGACCTCGCCGGAACCGACCTTGAACTCGTCAGCGGCGACAACCCCGCCCATTTTGATTCCATCGCCGGCTTCGGAGGAACTCAGGTTGTGGAGTGGGATGTTCTGGCTACCCCCGATGCCTACGGCACGACCCAGTGCTACACGATAACTGTCGTCTCCACGCCCGACTCAATTCACATCACCGATACTTTCTGCGTTGATATCCCCGAACTGATAACCATAGACGCCAGCGTCTGGGCGGATGAATACTGGGTTGAGCCCGGCGCCAGCGTGGGACTTCACTCCTCGGTTGACTGGTCAGGCGGCACCGAAGACCTGACCTACCACTGGGAACCCGCATCCCTTGTGGATGACCCCTCCTCACCAAACCCGACCGCCACAGTGGACACCACCACAACATTTGTCCTCACCGTCAGCGACACCGGGGACTGCATCGGTATAGATTCGGTCACGATATTTATGCAGAAACTGGACACCGTGTGGTTTTCCGAGGAAACCGAGTGCGACGGGCAGAATGTGGTGGAAATCTGCTACACACTCCGTGGAGAGCCGGGAGAGATTTCCGTTGTCGCCAGCACCGATGGCGGCACAAGTTGGGACGCACCTTTGGTCTCCCTTGAGGACGCAGACGGGGACATTGGAGAAGCTATATCCGCCGGGACTCACTGCTTCAGCTGGGTTATAAGCGACGATATCGAAAACTTCGAGACGGAAAGTTTAATGGTGCGGGTTAATTTGCTCTCAATTGCCGACACATTCGTTATCGTGGATTCCATAGATATTTCTCCCAGGTCTGAATATGGACATGGATTAGCTTACGGAGATGGATATTACTGGATCTACGATTCAAGGAGCGGATATGTATATCGAGCCGCTTGCGTGGATTATCACTCCTGTCCGCCTATTGATTCGTTCTATATTGGCACATATAACTGCGATATTGACTACAACGATGGATACATATACTACTGCACTAACTCCACGGACGCTGATGATGACACCGTGTGGAGAATAAATGTCGAAGATGGATCCTTAGAAATGGTATTTATTTCAACGGAGCCTATGAATGTACAGGGAATACAGGTTTTGGGGGATTATGTTTATCTGTCCCTTTGTACTTCTCACGAGGAATGGGCGCTGGGGCGAGTGGAGATGAGCTCTATACCTACATCAGAAATAGATACGGTTATATACACGGCTGGTGGAGCTTGCTATTCTCAGATGGAAGGAATGGCTTCGGCAATGGGCTACCTATGGGGATGTAATAACGACGGCATAATCGGACAAATTGATCCATATAGCGCTGAAGAAGCCGAATGTCATCCCGTGCCAAATATAGGATATGGTGCAGAAGGTCTGTGCTGGGATGGCCATTATATGTGGTATCACAACTCTGGTACAGAAAAAATCTATCAAATTGTGATCTCTGAAGTTCCACCTGGGGAAGTTATCGCACTCGGTCCGGTGGATACACGACCGCCGGTGGTTTCTCCTGCCTGCCCCACGGATACCGTGCAGTATGGCGACACGATTTCCGTCGCCTGGACGGTGGACGATATGTTCCCCAACACCGATGAACCCTGCACGGTGCTTGTGAACTACTGCGTGGGCGAGGACACCTTCATCACCGGCGATGCCTTTGACTGGTCACCGGAGCCTGTGGTCTGCGAAAGCGCATATATCGCTGTTGCCGCCCCGGATTCATTCTGCAATTGGGGATATGACACCTGCTATTTCGCCATAGTTTCCGCTGGAAGTATGGTGGTGCATTTCCCCGAGACCTCTGCTTACGCCTGCGACACAATCGTGGTTCCCATCACCATCTCCGATGCATATCTGCCTCTGGCGAGGGAATTGAGGGTGTATTTCAGCGTGAACGGCGCCATAATTACGCCGCTGGAATTTGCCAATGCGGTCTCCCCCGCTCCGGATTCCGTGTATTTCGGCGGAGATGGCAATCACTGGAGCATCCAGTTGTTCTGGACATCAAGGGTGTTCATAGAGAGCGATTCGCTGGGGGCTTTGACCCTTGCCGTAAACTGTGCCGCATCGGGCGGGGATTTCTCGCCCCTGCACTTTGATTCTGTTGGCACCGATTTGATGGACATCATCACCGATGACGGTCTGGTTGCGATAAATTACTCGCCGGCGCAGTGGCTTCAGATACTCAGGTTCGACGATGTCGCTGGGGTAAAGCCGCAGAGGACTCTGGGATTTGGCAACGCCTTCGGCGCCACCGACAACTACGATGCCGCCTATGACATCATCTATGTCACTCCGCCGCCATCG
This sequence comes from bacterium, assembly GCA_027064665.1. Lineage (GTDB taxonomy): Bacteria > UBP14 > UBA6098 > B30-G16 > B30-G16 > JAMOPH01. The sequence goes on from JAMOPH010000322.1 coordinate 8,364, forward strand.
GAGATAAATGTGTGGTTTGTGCTGGATGACCCCGAGCACCCGGCGATTCGTGCGCTGAGCAGAGATGTGAGAGACACCATCCCGGTCAACACCTGGGTGGTGGCAAATACTGAGGACAACCCGCTCTATGTCCACTGGAATCCCGACCTGTTCAGCGATGGTCTGTATTTGCTCAATGGTCATCAGGATATGCGCGCCGACACGGACTATGTCGCCGAGCCGGGCGAGACACTGGTCATCACCTGGAGTTTGCCGGAGTGGGAATCCGCCGAAATCACGCTTTACCCGGGATGGAACTTGGTTTCCATTCCGGTGGAGAATCCGAGCGGCTCACCCGAGTCAATATTCCCGGGGATATTCTTCGGTCCGCTGGGGTATGATGCCGAAACACGCTCCTTCTACCTCGCAGATCACATTGAGTCCGGGCGGGGATACTGGGTGTTCAGTCTGAA
>JAMOPH010000323.1 GCA_027064665.1 bacterium
GGGGCGATAGCATCATCTGTGGCGCACGACAGCCACAATCTGGGTGTTCTGGGCGCAAACGACCGGGATATGCTTGTGGCGGCGCTTCGTGCCACAGAACTCGGCGGAGGTCTTGTGGTGGTCAAAGATGGCGAGGTTCTGGCGGAGTTGCCGCTTCCGGTTGCCGGGTTGGTCAGCGACCAGCCCCTTGAGACCGTGGTGGAAAAGTTCTCCGAACTCACCAGAGCGGTGGAGTCAATCGGCTGCACACTGCCCGACCCCTTTGCGGCGATGAGTTTTCTCTCGCTGGTGCCGATTCCTCAAATCCGCCTGACCGACAGGGGGCTCGTTGATGCCACAAAGTTTGAATTCATTGACCTGTTCGCCGATTCATAAAAGTTTTGGCGGGTCTAACATTTGTTAATTTTTTAACCTTGATTTTTGGCGAAAAGTGAACATTTAACACAGGAGGTGAGAATATGAATCCCGCACCGGGACAGAGGAAGTTGGAGATAGAACTGCCGGAGCAGGTGGCGGAGGGAATTTACGCCAATATGGTTTTGATTGCGCATTCACCATCGGAGTTTGTGTTTGATTTTGTGCGTGTGGTTCCGGGGATGCCAAAGTCAAAGGTGCAGACGAGAGTTATTATGACGCCGCTGAATGCAAAAAATTTCCTTATGGCACTGCAGAAAAATATAGAAAATTTTGAAAAACAGTTCGGTGAGATAAAAATTTCGCCGCAGATGAAGCAGGGCAAAACCATAGGCTTCAATACAGAGGAGTGATGTGGGGATTGCTGGGGAAAATAGTTGTCCAAACGCTGATTATAAGCGGGATAATATTTGTTTTGCTGGTTGTAGTTGAGTTGCTGTATCTAAAATTCTCCGGCTTTTTTGAGAGAGTATTGATAAAAAACAGGCGCCTTCAGTATATTCTGGGGGCGCTTCTGGGCTCAATTCCCGGATGCACTGGCGTGTTCGCTATGGATGCGCTGTATATGGCTGGGTTTGTGGGTTTCGGCGGAATCGTGGCGGCGACAGTCTCCACTTTCGGCGATGAGGCGTTCATCCTTTTGGGGCAGATGGCTATGCCCGACACTGTGATAAAGCCGTCCACCGTGGCGGCGCTGTTTGCGGCGCTGTTCGTTCTCGGAATTGTCGCAGGATATCTCGCCGACTGGTATGCTAAACTTACAAAACTCAAATTCTGCGAAAGATGTTTAATAGAAAAGCATCCCCAGATTATAGAATCGGCGCCCAAAGTCCATTTCTGGCGCCATTTCTGGAAGGAACATATCCTGAACCACATCGTTAAAAAACATATGCTCAATATAATTTTATGGCTTTTTGCCAGTCTTTTGGTGGTGAAAGTCCTTGGAAACGCCTTTGATATTAAAACTATTGTGGCTCACAACAAAGTTATAGTTCTGCTGTCCGCCGCCGCCATCGGAATTTTGCCGATTTCCGGGCCGAATGTTATGTTTATCACTATGTTCTCGCAGGGAATTTTGCCGTTTTCGGTCATATTGACCAATTCTATCGTTCAGGATGGGCACGGACTTCTGCCCATTATCGGCTTTTCCGTTGAGGACGCCGTGAAGATTAAGGTATTCAATATCCTCTTCGGGCTGGCGGTGGGATTTATACTGATGGCGTTCGGGCTGTAGAGGTTGCGCTTTCCGTTTGTCCTCACAAAAAGTTTGCCATTCTCCCCGGCGGGGATAAAATTTATCACTATGCGCCCCAGACCCAAAAAGAGCATCCTCAAAAGAATAGAAATTCTGGGCAGGAAAGGGCTGATGAAACTTTTCGGCCTTATGCAGCCCAAAAGGACTTTTTCGGAGTTGCCGCCCGATGCCCCACGGAGAAAAATACTGCTTATGCGCCAGGACAAATTGGGCGATATGGCGGTGACTTTGCCGTATTTTAGGGCGCTGAAAAAAGTTCTGCCCGATTCCGAAATCGCAATTTTAGCGTCACGGCGGAACAAAATTCTGCTCAAATACGAGCCGGATTTCCGCCAGATAATATATGACAAGCGTCCGCACAAATTTCTGCTCTCGCTGTGGCAGGTTTTCCGGTTCCATCCCGATGTGGTGGTGGATTTGCAGTTGAAGGAGTCGGCGACCTCAACGATTTATGTTCTGGCATCCCGGGCGAAATGGCGTATTCGTGCGGTGCGCCCGGTGAAACTGCCCTTTAATGTCTGGGTGCCCATCGGCGACGACTGGCACATCCGCCGGGAGATGGAGACGCTTATCGGCACAGTGGCGCCTTTAGATGTGAATTCCGTCCCGCAGGAGATAAAACTCTCCGAGCGGGAGCAGGCGTTCGCAATAAAGTTTTTCAGCACACTTCAGGTGCCCAAAAACAGGTTGGTGGGGCTGAATATCTCCGCCGGCAAGCCCGAGCGAACTCTTTCTGTGCCGGAGTATTCCTCAATCTGCTATGGGGTGCTCAGGCGGGGTTTTGTGCCGGTGATTCTGTATGCGCCGCAGGACAAGGCTCGTGCCCGGCAGATTGTGTCCTATCCGCACACCCGGGGGGCAGTTCTGGCGCCGGAGACCCCCGATGTGCTGTGTGCAATAGCGCTTGTCCGGGAACTTTTTGCCCTCATCACCCCGGACACCTCAATGGTTCATTTTGCCTCGGCGATGGGCGTGCCGGTGCTGGCGCTCTACACCGCCAACGACTGGAACTGCAACCGATGGCTTCCCTGGGGCGTGCCATACCGCTTCTGCCAGTCCAAGGACCACGACACTATGGAGGGGATAAGCATTGATGAGGTCCTCGCCAAATTTGACGAGTTGGTGGCAGAGATTTCCCGTTAGTCCCTTGGGATAACCCGTCTTGCGCCGGCGTAGCGCTTCCGCCAGTAGGGGTCGTTGAGGGAACTTATTGTCACGCCCAACGAACTGCTTGCGTGGGCAAATCTGTTTGCGCCGATGTAAATCCCTATGTGCGAGGGCGTTTTCCTCTTTGAAGTGCGGAAAAACACCAGATCGCCGAAGGCGAGTTCGTCGTCGGAAATCGGCGTGGTGGCTTTCCACTGCTGTGCGACGGTGCGTGGCAATTTTATCCCTAACGCCTCACGGAACACAGTCTGCACAAACCCGGAACAATCCATACCGGATTCATCCTCGCCGCCGTATTTGTATGGCGTGCCCAGATAATAGTTTATGGTTCCGAGAAGGGAGTTTTTCTCCCGGCTTTTCTGGGCGATGGTTTTCGGCTTTTTAAGTTTTTTCCCTTTTTTCTCTGTGGCTTTGACTTTTTTTGGTCTTTCGCTCGGTGGTCTTGGCGCTGGCAGATATCGCGGTGCCGGAGTGCATCCGCTGAGGAAAATTATTAATATCGCCACCGCAATTTGTATATATGGCAAAAATTTGTTTGCAATACCTTTTGGTGGCATATTACCACTCGTGGTTGCCGGGACAATGCCGAATAAAAAACGGAGGGAGAGGGATTTGAACCCCCGGTCCTGCGTCAGCAGGACAGCGGTTTTCGAGACCGCCCCGTTCAGCCTGGCTCCGGCATCCCTCCGTCAAATTCTCATTATATCACTATCCGGGCAAATGGCAAGCATTTTGTTGCGGAGTTATTCGCCGTTTCTTTCGGCGATAATCTCCTCAATTTTGCGCTCGTCCTCGCCGACCTCAAGCATTTCCAAAACCCTTTTGAAATCCGCCTCAACCTCCTCGGAGAACGCCTCAAGTTCATGTACCATCTGCCTCCCGCTTGAGCGAGGACACCTTATAGCCTTCAGCAGCGACTCATAGGGCTTGTCCGAGGTGTAGCGCAAAAGAGTATATCTTGCCACAAAACTCCCACACTTTTTACACCTCACATACACCTGCACCGGTTTGCCGGGGAACAGCGCAAAGATGTTCTCGCACTCCGTTGAGCCGCATTTTGGACAGTGCTCCAGCCTGACATACGAAAATTTGTTCGCCATACCCCTCCTTTTTTACCTTACCAGAAGTTGAACCACCGCATAGTCTAATATAAAACCGATTAGGGCAATCACAACCCCGGCTTTGCTCATATCCGAAGATTTTATCATCCCCGAGCCGTAGGCGATTGCGTTTGGCGGCGTGGACACGGGGAAAATCATAGCGCACGAGGACACTAACGCAGTCATCACCACAACCTGCGTGACCGAGGTCCCCACCGAAATCGCAAGAGGAATGAGCAGGTTTGTCGCCGCAGTGTGGCTCATAAACGACGACAGCGCAAGGGATAGTATCCCGAAAAGCAGTATAACCACCACCGGCGAGAGCGCCTTCAGATGGAAGGTGGTCAGAATCCACTCGGAGAGCCCACTGACCTTCATTGCGGTGCCGAGGGCGATTCCGCCCGCCACAAGAATCAGTATGTCCCAGCCGACAGAGGTCTTTATGTCCTCACGGGTCAGCACGCCGGTGATTAAAAACACCGCCGGCGGAAGCATCGCCACAAGCGAGGTTGGAACCCCGTGCAGTTTCTCGGTGAACCACAGTATCGCCGTGATTACAAATGTGATGGCGACGATTTTGTGATTTGTGGTGAACTTTATATCCCGGGTCTCAAGTTTGATTTCCTTGATTTTCGGGGGAAAAAGTATGCCCAGAATATACCAGATGATTATGGTCATCACCAGCGTTATCGGGAAACCCCACATAAACCACTGCCCGAAAGAGATTTTTTTGCCCGCATCGGCTAAAAACTCAATGGCGATAGCGTTCGGCGGCGTGCCGATTGGCGTGGCAATCCCGCCGACATTTGCCGCAAAGGGTATCCCCAGCAAAAGCGCCACACTGAACGGGTCGTCCTTGATTTTCCTCACCACAGGCAGGGCGACGGCAATCATAAGCGCCGTTGTCGCCGTGTTGGACATCCACATAGACAGAAACGCTGTGGCTATCATCATCCCGCCCAAAACCATTTTGGGCTTTGTTCCGGTTCGGCGCAAAATCCAGGCGGTGAAAATCTCGTCCATACAGTATTTCTGCATTGCCGCCGCAAGGAAATATCCCCCGGCAAAAAGCACAATCACCGGCGCCGAAAACGCCGCATAGAATGTCCTCACATTCACCCCGTTCAGCACTGGCGGCAGAAGAAGTGCCAGAAGTCCCACCGTTATTCCGCCGGTGGCGGCGAGGGGGATAACCTCGGTTATCCAGCACAGCGCCGCAAACACAAACACTCCCAGAGTTCTTCTTCCCGCCGGCGAAAGCCCCGGCACAGGAAGAAACATAGTGACCGCCGACACAACCACGATGGCAGAAAACAGCGCCGTCTTGTGTTTTTGAGCCATTTTGCCCTCGCTTTTTGGAAGCCAGACAATCTTGTGAAATAAATAGCACAGTCAAGGAAAATTTTTGTCGCTTGTTGCTAAAAAATCCCTTGACAAACCCATATTCACAGACATTTTGGGAAAAGCGAGGGAGGAGGAAAGATGGCAAGAAAACAAAAGACATTTCTGGACAAGATAGCCAAGGGCACGGGACCTCGTGGTGAGAAGTGCCCGGTGTGCGGCGAGGTCATTCAAAATGTTATGATTATCCGTCCGTATCGCACCCAGGACGGCACCTGGCGCTACGAGCGCCAGATGGCAAGTTTCTGTAAGTGCAACGAGAAGGAAGTTTTTGTAGACAAGCCCGTGATTCTGTAATTGCCGAGGTGATGTGGAATTTGAATTTTGCTGAGGCGCCTGTGGAAGAGGGGCGCCGTTTTTGTTGTGGGTGAACCGCCCGGAAAAAGTTTAGTTGCATCTTTGGAAAGCAAACAGCCCCGATAAAACGGGGCTTTGTTTTTGCCGCAAACTCTTTGAGAACGCCCGGAATTTCAATTATCACCTGTCGGGCGGAAAATCGCCAAACCGCACCCGGAACCTGACAAAATCGGAGTTCCCGTTTTGGTCGGAGACCATAATTATCGCCTCGGAATCCGAGTGCAGAGCGCCAACGCTCAACCACCGCACCATAACTTTCCTGCTCTGGTGAGGGGGAATTCTTATCTCCGCCGGCGAGAGAACAAATTTTGATGTGTCCGGCACGGGCGCAAACCCCGGCGAGAGGTTCACCGCCCTGCGGGATTCCCTCTGTGGCGTCCGAACCACGATTTTATAGACCATCGCAGAGTCCGTGTTGTTGAAGACACTGAATTCCCCCACCGGGTTTTCCGCCGGAACCTCAACCACCGAGGGCGCAACCCCCATATCCCCATATGGCGGCACAGAAACTTCTTTGCGGGGTTCGGTCTCCACAAAGTAGTTGACCACGATAACGGGCGTCCACACGCCCAAATCCTCGCCGGTGACCAGCGCCTGCACCAGAAAATGCTTGTTGTAAAATCGTTCATCCGCCGGGATATCTGTCCACATCTGCGCCCGGAACACGCCGTCGGGGTCTGCCCGCAGTGTCTCGCCCTCGCCGATATGAAACCACCGGATATCCGGAATTGGCATATACCCCTCAACGCCGAAAAGCGCCTGTTGGGGCGGCAGTATGTGGACTATCACGAACCTGTCGGCGGTGTCGCTGACTATGAACGAAAATCCCAGACTCTGCGGATGCCCCACCGGAACATACTGCGAGGTGAAACATCCCGGCGCCACCTCAATGCCATACGCCGAAGCGCACAGCAACATCGCCGCAGACAGAATTATAACCGATTTTCTCATACCCATCTCTTTCTTCTGCGAAATTTAAGCAATACAATCCCTAATGTCAATTGAGTCATCGGAAATATGTAGTCTGTTAAAAAAGTAATTTGTGAGGGGAATTTGAAAGTGTACTTTAATTAAGTGGAACACAACATTGCGGGAGTCCAGATGGGACTGCTGGAGAGGATAAATTCACCTCAGGACATAAAAGAACTTGACATATCCCAACTGCCGGAACTTGCCGCCGAGTTGAGGGACTACATAATCAAGTCCGTGGCGCAGACCGGCGGTCATCTTGCGCCCAGTCTGGGAGTGGTTGAGTTGACCATTGCGCTTTTGTATGTCTATGACCTTCCCCGGGATAAAATTATCTGGGATGTGGGGCATCAGGCATACGGGTATAAGGTTCTTACGGGCAGGCGGGACAGGTTGCCCACGATTCGGCAGTATGGCGGGATTTCGGGGTTTCTGCGGCGTGATGAGAGCGAATACGATTTCTGGGGCGCAGGGCACGCAAGCACATCAATCTCTGCGGCGCTGGGATTTGCGATAGAGAGGGACCTTCGGGGCGAGGACTACAATGTCACCGCCGTCATCGGCGACGGGTCCCTCACCGGCGGACTCGCATTTGAGGGACTCAACAACGCCGGCGCCACAAACACCGAGATTCTGGTCATCCTCAACGACAACGCTATGTCAATCTCGCCGAATGTGGGGGCGCTGGCAAGATACCTCACCAAAATGGTGGCAAGCCCGGCATACCAGAGGGTCAAAACAGATTTGTGGGAATTTGCCGGCAAGGTCGGTGAACTCGGGAAACATCTGCGCAGTCTCGGGCGAAAACTTGAGGACACTCTCAAAAATTTCATCGTTCCGGGGATGCTGTTTGAGCATTTCGGATTTGACTACTACGGTCCAGTTGACGGGCACGATATCCCCGGACTTATAAAAATTCTGCGGGAACTGAAGGAGGTTAGAAAGCCAAAATTTTTACACATAATCACCACCAAGGGCAAGGGTTTCAAGCCTGCCGAGGTAGATGCCACCACATATCACGGGCTGGGGCGGTTCAATCCTGAGACCGGCGAACCGATTCGCACCGAAGGTCCGCCGTCATACACAAAAATTTTCGGCGATGCTATGGTGACCTTCGGCGAAAGGTATCCCGACCTTGTGGCTATCACTGCGGCGATGGAGACCGGCACCGGACTGGACAAATTCCACGAGAGGTATCCCGAGCGCTTCTTTGATGTCGGGATTGCCGAGGAGCACGCTGTGGTTTTCGGCGGTTCGCTTGCGGCGCAGGGAAGGCGCACTGTGGTGGCGATATACTCCACATTCCTTCAGCGCGCCTACGACCAGATTATCCACGATATAGCGCTGCAGAAGGTCCCGCTGATATTCGCCATAGACCGCGGCGGAGTTGTGGGCGAGGACGGTCCCACCCACCACGGCGTGTTTGATATCGCATATCTTCGCACCGTGCCGGGGGTTGTTATCACCGCCCCCAAGGATGAGAACGAGTTGAGAAATCTGCTTTTTACTGCGCTGGAGAGGTTCTCCGAGCCGTGGGCGATACGCTATCCCCGTGGCGCCGCCGTGGGCGTTCAGTTGAAGGATTTTGAGACCATCCCCTTCGGCAAATGGGAGGTTCTGCGCACCGGCGACGGCTCACTCTTGATTTTAGCCGTTGGCGCAACCGTGTATCCCGCCCTTGATGCCGCCGAAAAACTGGCGAAAGAATTTGGTGTCTCACCCACCGTGGTCAACTGCCGGTTCGTCAAGCCGATGGATGAACAACTTCTGGCGCAACTTGCCGGCGAGCACCGCAAAATCCTGACGGTGGAGGAGGGCACAGTTATGGGCGGTTTCGGCGAGGGGGTTCTGCATTTTCTGGAGGAGCGGGGTATCCCCCGGGAGAGGGTGCATATTCACGGCGTGCCCGACCAGTTTGTCACCCACGGACCACGGAAAAAACTTTTAGAAATCCTCAAACTTGATGCCGCCGGAATAGAGGAGGTGGCAAGGGAGTTTTTGGGAATTTCCTGATGGATGCGGGATTTGTCCGGAGGTTTTCGGTTTTAGTGTATTATTACTACTTTCTTACTAAATCTCCCATCAACACTGCGGAGAAAAT
>JAMOPH010000324.1 GCA_027064665.1 bacterium
CACATTCACTGATTTGGTTGCGGAAAAGTTCCCCGACGGCACGATTTTTGTGGTTCGCCGGGATGATATAGGCTCTTGGGTGGACACGGTGCACATAAGATATTTTGCCTGCGCCCCCGAGGGCAAGACATCCGATGACCTTGCGCCCATCGGGCAGTTTGCGGCGCTTTTTGTGTGGGCGCAGGACAGTTCTGCGCCGTTTGTCAGTCCGCAGGAACTTTCGTTCCACTACTATGAACCGCCGGATTCGCCCTTTGCGGATGAGGAAAATTTTGTCCTTGGCGTGCTGAACCCCTATGGCGTGTGGGTTGGAGTTGGCGGAAGGAGTCTGCCCAATGCCAACTGCGTTGACGCCGCCGTAAATCCCGATGCGGGCACCTATGTGGGAGTGTTCGCCGGAAAAATCGTGCGAACCGACGAGCCCGTTGCCGCCGTGGTGGTCTCGCCGAACCCGTTTTCCCCCAACGGTGACGGCGTCTGCGACGCGACAAACATCACCATTGACGCACTCTACCCCGGCAATGTGGATATAGATATATTCAACGCCGCCGGCGAGCACATTATAACTCTTGCCCAAAACTTGCAGATTAACTCCGGCAGGAACGAAAATATCGTGTGGGATGGTCGTGATGAGGACGGCAGTCCTTGTCCGATGGGGATTTATATACTGGCGGTCAGGTTTAAGTATGTGTTTGAGGGGAACGAGCGCTGGTTCCGGAAGAATGTGGGGATTGCGATTGTGAGGTGATACTTTTGGCGGAAGTTGAATTAGTATTTATGGAGAAGTGGAGCCATTTATTGGCAATTATCAGACTATCTATTTTAGGATGCGGGGTAAGATAAATGGTGAACAATACAGAGTCCTCTTCAACCGGTATGGCGAGTATCTCTGCGTTGTTCGGGAATGGCTGATCCATATATAAGAATTTCATTTCTCCTGATGATAATAGCGAATGGGCTGCGTTTTTGAGGTCATTGGTGGATTTAATACTAATTACCCTGGGATGTTCTATAAGTAAATTTACTTTTCGTTTGATAAGGTATGAGAGAGGTGCTTTGGTTCGGTGTGCTGCAGATGCCCATTTTCTATATGGTGCATTTTGGGCAATCCATTTGTCATTTAGTCCAAGAATATCTATGTTTTTCAGTTGAGAATAATAAGGTATTGCCCCAGCGGCAGAGGTGGCAATTGTAATTGTGGAATCCCCCTTGCAATAGTAAAATAATTTTTTGCCTGCTTTAATCCATCTTATTTGTTCTAATTTTGCTGCAGGTAGGGATAGAATTCCGGGATGTTTTTGGAGAAGTTTTTTACCTCTACTGCCCATTTTTATTTCATATTCCGTGCAAGTGTGATATATATTTCCAACAATTAGTGATAGGATGAGTGAAATTCTTACTATGTCTTGACTTATTACTTTTGTTAGGCACCACCCTATAGCACTGAATAATGTGGGCATAATCGGCACCATAAATCTAAAATCTATAAAATCACCATCTACTTTGATTATGTATAGAAACCATAAGAATATGGTGGAAAAAATCAGAAATACTCGGTTGTCCAAAACCTTCTTTTTGATGTTTTTGATAAATAAGAAAACAATAATGAATATTTCAGGAAGTAGAAAG
>JAMOPH010000325.1 GCA_027064665.1 bacterium
GTGGAAATCCACAGCACGAAGAAATCCATCTATCACGCCGGCGGAACCTTCATCCTGATGGGCAAAAAGTTCCCCGAGATTGAGGCAATCGTTGACCTGTGGCACCTTCCCCTTGACTACTTTGACACTGTTGACGATTCCTTTGAAATCGGTGCGATGAACACCTATGCCGCCGCTGTGGAGAAAATCTCTGCGGTAAACCCCGAACACATACTGGTCAAATCCCTTTCTGCGGCGGCATCAACGCCACTGCGGAACCGAATCACTCTCGGCGGCTCCTTCAGGGCGTTTCCGGCGTGGACGGACCTCCTCGGTCCGCTGATTGCGCTTGACGCCACTGTAAAACTCGCATCGCCGGAGGGGAAAACCCAAGTCCCCGCAACACAATATATTGAAAACATCGCATCCTTCCGTGACCACCTTGTGGTGGGCTTTTCCTTCCCGGCTGGCGGCTGGAATTCCGCCTATGTCCGCCGGACACGAACACGAGTGGATTTTGCCGCCTTCAACATCACTGTCCTTGTCCGCAAATCCGCCGACGGCACCGTGGACGACATCCGAATCGTCGTCGTGGGCAACTCCACAAAATTCGCCAGACTCACCCAACTTGAGGACAAAATTCGGGGAACCAAAATCTCCGAGGTTAACCTGCCGCAGGAGATTAAATCCCTTGATATAAAATTTGGGAACAAAAGTCTGGGTTCCGGCGAATACATCAGGGATTTGTTTAATGTTGAACTTGAAAGGATTTTATTAACACTCTAAACAACAAAAGGATACAGCTATGAAAGGTGAGTTTATCGTAAATGGCGAGAAGAAAATCTTTGAGTTCGCCCCCACCGAACGACTCCTGACCGTTCTCCGGAGACACGGCTACACCGAGGTCAAAAACGGTTGCGAAGAAGGCGAATGCGGCGCCTGCGTGATTCTCCTTGACGGCGTTCTGGTTAACTCCTGTCAGGTGCTGGCTGGCTCCGCCGTGGGACGGGAGATAACCACAGTCAAGGGAATCGGCACCATACATCAGCCCCATCCCATACAGCAGGCGTTGGTGGAGGCAGGCGCTGTCCAGTGTGGCTTCTGCACACCGGGGATGGTCCTTGCGGCTTATTATCTTCTCTCCCGAAATCCAGACCCCACAGAGGACGAAATAAAGGAGGCAATCTCCGGCAATCTCTGCCGATGCACCGGGTATATCAAAATAATTGAGGGCATCAAACTTGCCGCTCAAAGACTGAAAAAACAATAATAACAGGCGGTATAATATGGATAAATTCAAAACCGTAGGCAAATCGGTTGAGAAAATAGATTCTTTAGCGCTTGCCACCGGCGAGGAAAAGTTCACCGACGATTTCCAGATTCCAGACGCCGATAAGATGCTGTATCTGGCGTTTTTATACTCGCCTCATCCCCACGCAATAATAAAGTCAATTGACACAACCGAGGCGGAGAAAATCCCCGGCGTGGTGGACATTTTCCACTACGGCAACACACCCCGCAAACTCTATACCTCCGCAGGACAGGGATACCCCGAACCCTCGCCGTATGATATGGTCCTGTTTGACCGCAAGGTGCGGTTTGTGGGCGACAAGGTGGCGATGGTCGCCGCCGAATCCGAGGAAATC
>JAMOPH010000326.1 GCA_027064665.1 bacterium
GGACGGGAATCGCCGGACAGGAAAACTTTGCCCTCGGGGATGTGCTTTGCGAAGGCGACAAAAATTTTCTGCAGGAACTCCGGAACGAGGTCCTCGCCGACAATACCCCGTGCACCGGATATGGAAATTTTGAGTGCCATTGCCGTCTCCTTTCGGCGGAGCATCACTTTTTGACGATGTAAACGCCCATATTTCGGTATTTCTGGATTCGCCGCTCAACAAGTTCGTCGGTGGGGATTTTCGTGTAGATGTCCAGTTGGCGAAGGATTGCGTCCTTGACGATTCTGGCGGCTTCATCGTGGTCGGAATGGGCGCCGCCGGGAGGCTCGGGAAGAATCTCGTCAATCACCTTCAACTCAAGCAAATCCTGGGCGGTGACCTTGAGGGCATCAGCGGATTGGGGGGCAAATGCCCTATCCCGCCACAGAATCGCGGCACAGCCCTCGGGGGAAATCACCGAATACCACGCATTTTCAAGCATCATCACCACATCGCCGACACCGATACCCAGCGCCCCTCCCGACGCACCCTCGCCAATTACCGTAATCACAATCGGCGTCTTCAGACGCGCCATCTCGCGGATGTTGCGGGCGATAGCCTCAGCCTGCCCCCTTTCCTCTGCGCCAATTCCCGGATACGCTCCGGGCGTGTCTATGAACACCACCACGGGAAGATGGAACTTTTCCGCCAACTTCATCGCCCTCAGCGCCTTGCGATACCCCTCAGGATGCATCATCCCGAAATTCCGGCGGATATTCTCGTTGGCGTCGTGCCCCTTCTGCTGACCGACGACGACAGTTTTGTAATCGCCAATTGTCGCAAAGCCGCAGACCACCGCCTCGTCGTCGCGGAAATTGCGGTCGCCGTGGATTTCCACAAAATCGGTGGCGATGCGGGCGAGATAGTCAAGCGTGTATGGTCTGCGGGGATGCCGCGCAACCTGAACCCTCTGCCACCGCGTAAGATCCTTGTAGATATCCCTTTTTAATTTCTCCAGTTTGCGCTCAAGAGATTCAATTTCCTTCTCCAGGTTAACGCCGTCCTGCGAGGCGATTGCCTTCATCTCCTCAATTTTCTTCTGCAGATCAACAATGGGTCTTTCAAAATCCAGTGTAAACTCTATAGGCATACTTTCCCCCACAGTGATTTATCACAAAAAATAAGCGCCTCAACAAATTGCGCAACAAATTTTGGCGGGGCAGTCTCACCACCCGCCGGAGCGGATTTTCTCAATTATCGCCGTGGTTGAAATTCCCTTCACCAGAGGGATTGTCTCCACTTTTCCTCCCCAGGAGAGCACCTCGCGGGCGCCGACGATTTCCTCGGGCGAATAATCCGCTCCCTTGACCAGAATATCCGGCTTGACCGCAAGAATCAACTCCAGCGGGGTATCCTGCGCGAAGGGTATCACCGCATCGACGAACTCCAGCGATGCCAGCACAAAAGCCCGATGTTCAAGGGGATTTATGGGTCTGCCCGGACCCTTCAGGCGGCGCACGCTGTCGTCAGTGTTGAGCCCGACCACCAAAAAATCTCCCAGTTTTCGCGCGCGAAAAAGATACTCACAGTGCCCCCGGTGAATCAGGTCAAAACAGCCGT